>PCVM01000023.1:0-370 GCA_002796045.1 Candidatus Roizmanbacteria bacterium CG11_big_fil_rev_8_21_14_0_20_36_8 | reverse complement strand
TCATGGAGCAGTCCCGTGTCGTACCAAAGTTCTTCACTTTCACCATAAATTTTAGCATAGGCTTTCATTGATTCGGCAACCATTTTGGCATGAAGTAGTTGGTACGGTTCTCGGACGTACTTTTCCAGAAGCTTCATTGCTTTGTCTACGGATGGGAGGCTGCTGAGGTCTGATGGTTGGTTTTTAGTTGTTGGTTTTTGGTTGATTGCTTTTGCGTTAAATGAGACCTCCGGATATATTTCTTTCGTCAGCTCATCTACTTCATGTCTCATCTGTGGGAAAAGCGTACCTTCGCGAGCGGAAACATCTTCAAGAAACCAGAATAATCTTTCACTATGACCGTATCCGCTCACCGGTGGCATCCCATATT
>PCVM01000062.1 GCA_002796045.1 Candidatus Roizmanbacteria bacterium CG11_big_fil_rev_8_21_14_0_20_36_8 | reverse complement strand
TTTCAGGTAGATATTCCTGCTTGTCGGCCATAGCTTTAGCGTCGGCCGATTGTTGGGCCTGCCAGGGATACCTGACGTGACCTTTTCCATACCCCACCTCTTTCATTACTTTATTCGATGGATTTCGGAGATGGAGCGGGATTGGATCTAACTTCATTGTTTCAATATCATGCATCGCAGCCATTAATCCAGAATATGAAGCAATTGATTTTTTTGCTGTCGCCAGATACGTGGCACACTGCGCGAGTATTATTTGCGCCTCGGGCATCCCGACCATGTGCACAGCCTGCATTGTGGAAGTCGCCAAAACTAAAGCGGTAGGCTGAGCATTACTGACGTCTTCTGCTGCAAAAATTACCATACGGCGGGCGATGAACATCGGGTCTTCCCCAGCCTTAATCATTCTTGATAAATAATGAAGCGTAGCATCTGGCTTATTACCACGCATTGATTTGATAAAAGCTGAAATAGTATCGTAATGCGAGTCTCCCTTTTTATCATAGTAGATAGATTTTTGTTGAAGAGTAACTTCTGCTATTTCCAAATTTACACGTTTTGCCATAGATGCCGAAAGCTCTATAGCGCTTATTGCCGATCTTGCATCTCCATTTGCAAAGACGATGATATGATCGATAGCGTCTTTCTCAAATTTATTTTGAGGGTACTTTTTAATTGCTCTTTTAACAATTTTTCGCATTTCCTCATCGGTCAGTTGTTTAAGGACATAAACATGAGCTCGGGAAATCAGAGGTGCGTTTATCTCAAATCCTGGGTTTTCAGTTGTAGCGCCAATTAGCGTAATGACGCCTGTTTCAACAGCTGGCAAAAAAGCGTCCTGTTGGCTTTTGTTAAATCGGTGAATTTCATCAATAAAAAGAATTGTGTTTTGTCTAAAAAATTGCAGCCTTTGTTCAGCTTCGGCTATTACCTGACGCACTTCTTTGACGCCTGAGGTTACGGCAGAAAATGGCACAAAAACTGCGTCAATAGATTGGGCGATGAGATGGGCGATAGTTGTTTTCCCACAACCTGGAGGTCCCCACAAAATCATTGAGGAGATTTTTTTGTTTTCTATCATTCGTCTTATCGGCATACCAGGACCCAGAAGATGAGTTTGACCGATGTAGTCTTTTAGTGTTTTTGGACGAAGGCGGTCTGCAAGGGGAGTATCCATGGTGACATTTTATCATGTTGTGTATAATCAAAGTATGATATATGCGATTCCGAAGAACCTGAAAGTGCAAGTGATTCGTATTGGGTTGATAAGCCTACTTGCATTTGTACTTACCTATTTTATTGACCAGTATTATATTTTGAATAAAGGGTGGAGTTTTTTGCTAGAATTAGTGAATTAGAAATTAGGTCAATTAGAAATTGATTCACATTACACCATACTATGATATTTCGACTTGATAGATTTTTTTTCGATGAGAAAGATGTTTTTACTGCTCTTTTTGGAGTATTTCTTATAATCGCTTATTTCCTAAGCATTCCTGTTTTACCATTTAGATTTGGATCATTAGTCACATTGTTTCTATTTCTTGTTCTTACTCGCTCAATGAAAAATAGCGTGGCATACGAAGGTTATGTTCTTATTTCCTTTTTTGGATTGATATTCTCATTATTTTTGTCACCGTATGGAGTGGGGATATATTTATTGATATCAACTCTGATTTATAGGAGGTGGAAGAGTATTTAATGAATATGTTATCATATTAGTATGAACATCAACAGTATTCAGCAAAAAACTACTTCTATTTTTAACGAATATGAAGTTATTTATGCTGGTCTTTTTGGAAGTTGCGCCAGGAATCAAGACAATAGAGAAAGCGATATTGATATTATGGTCAAGCTTGGGAAACCTATGGGAATGTTTTTATATATGAGATTTGTAAATGATTTAGAATCTGCACTGCAAAGAAAAGTTGACATCATGACAGAAAATAGCATGAATAAGCATGTTAAGCCATATGTTATGAAGGATATCAAAACTATTTATGAAAAGTGATGATGTTTATCTAAAACAAATACTGGATTCAGTAATCAAGATAAAATTATTTATTCGTGGAGTAAATAGTTCACAGTTTTTAACTGATCAAAAAACACAAAGTGCTGTGATAATGCAATTGGCTCTTATTGGCGAATTATCCAAGAAGATTTCGAAAAATACACAATCGCACGTAGATCTGCCTTGGAAGGATATTGCGGGTTTTCGAGATAGGGCTATCCACGATTATTATCAAATAGACTTAGGAATTGTTTGGGAAACAATTTCCGCTGATATACCTATCCTTAAAAAAGCTATTCAAGAGTATCTACAGACTACAAACGAGTGATCAAATAGCTTTACTCTCATTGGAGGGGATATATTTATTGATATCAACTCTGATTTATAGTAGGTTGAGGAGGATTTGATATTGATGCATTATTTCCTAGTTCGATCATATCGGTAACGTCAACGAAATGTTCTTGGATTGATTGGTTGCTATTTTTGCATGATTCTTTTGCTTTTTTAATCACGGTTTCGAAATTTCTATAGTCTGCGTATTCGAGCATTTTGGCAAGTTGCCTCCCTGACCAAAACTCAGAATTATAGTTGTTTATATGTTTTATCGTCTCAAAAATAACTGGTTTATTTGTCATATCAATTGATCTTAATTAGCAAATTACACTCAGTATCAGCGAGTACGTAAAAATACAATTGCATGATTAATTATTAGCTTAAATTCATACATTGTCAAATTATTTTCTTCTTTTCTCCAGTTCGTCATAGATACTTTCTAACGTAATATTTTGTTCATAAAGCAAAACCATTAAATGGTATAACAAATCTGCAGATTCAGAAATCGTCCTCCTTCTATCATTATCCTTTGTTGCGATAATTACTTCCACTGCTTCTTCGCCTACTTTTTGGATCATACGATCTTCACCAGCATTCATAAGACTGGCAGTATATGACCCTTTAGGTTTATCTTTTTTTCTCGTATCGATAATGGAATAAAGTTCTTCTAATGTCATTATGAATATAATCAACTTGTATTAAAGCATGTTCTTTTGCCGGTGTGACAAACTACATTTCCCATGAGTTTGACTTTAATAAGTAAGGTGTCATTGTCGCAATCAGTACTTATCTTTTTAACTAGCAATGTATTTCCCGACGATTCACCCTTTTTCCACAACCTATTTCGTTTCCTACTCCAAAAATATACATAGCCCGTTTGCTTTGTTAAAGCAAGAGCTTCATCATTCATAAACCCGAGCATGTATACCTCTTGTGTGGTTGCATCTTGGATAATAGCTGGTGTGAGTTTCATAATCGTACAGAAATATCATTATCTCTTAAATAGTTTTTAACCTCTTTTATGGTACATTCCCCAAAGTGAAAGAGACTTGCAGCAAGCGCAGCATCGGCGTTTCCTTGCTGAAAAATGTCTTTAAAATCTTCTAACTTTCCTGCCCCTCCCGATGCAATAATTGGCACATTAACAACGCTTGCAACAGCTTTAGTAAGTTCAATATTAAATCCTTGTTTCATGCCATCAGTATCAATACTGGTCAAAAGTATTTCTCCTACACCAAGCTTTACAGCATTTTTTGCCCAAACAATTGCAGAAATTCCGGTGTCAGTTCTACCACCATTTATCATTACATTCCACTGGTTTCCCACACGTTTTGCATCCAAAGACAGAACTACACACTGACTTCCAAATGTTTCAGCGCATTCAGATAACAACTCTGGTCTCTTGACTCCTCCTGAATTTACTCCTACTTTATCTGCACCCGCGCGAAGGACTTGCTGCATATCTTCTTTTTTTCGTATGCCGCCACCAACAGTGAATGGAATCGTTACTTCTTTTGCTGTTCTTTTTATTACATCAAGCAGAATGTCTCGATTGTCTACTGTTGCAGTGATATCAAGAAATACCAGCTCATCAGCTCCTTGTTCATCGTACTTTTTGGCCAACTCCACTGGGTCGCCGGCATCACGGAAATTAATAAACTGAACACCCTTTACTACTTTTCCTTGTGTCATATCCAAACAAGGAATAATTCGTTTTGTAATCATAATAAAAAATAATTTATAATATTTTGTAACAATTGGAACCCAATCTTGCCACTTTTTTCAGGGTGAAACTGAACGCCCACTATATTGTCCTGTTTCATAATGCTGCAGAAAGGTTGCCCATATATGGTTGTACCTACAATGACATTTTTATCATCTGGATTGCAAAAATAACTGTGGACAAAATAGAAATCGCTAGTATCGGGAATATCTGTCAACAATGGTGATTGAACATCAATGATCTGCATTTGATTCCAGCCAATTTGTGGAACTTTTAATTTGTCTGTAAATTTCTCAACTATCCCATCAACAAATCCCAAACAATGTACATTTCCTTCTTCACTCCAATCCATCAGAAGTTGCATACCCAAACAAATCCCAAGTAATGGCTTCCCATTACGAACCTCGGAGGTTAGTAATTTATCAAGTCCGAGCATTTTTAAATTATTCATACCCGTTGCTGCAGCACCAACTCCTGGCAACACCAGGATGCGAGCTTGATTGATTACTGTGGCATCGCAGGTAACCACAGCAGGAATAGACAGCTTGTCTAAAGCATTTTTTATACTATCTAAATTGTTTATACCGTAATCTATAATAGCTATCATAGAACTCCTTTAGTAGATGGAAATTCTAACTTGCTGCGCTCATCCACTTCGCACGCTATACGACATGCACGTGCCATTGCCTTAAATATGGCTTCTATTTTGTGGTGATCGTTTCGTCCGTTTTCAACTTTTATATATATATTTGCTTTTGCGTTTTGTGCAAATGCATCCCAAAAGTCGTATACTAGTTCAGTGCTAAGATCACCGACATTTTCTCTAACAAAGTCACATTGAAGATTGAATGTATATCGTCCTGCAAAATCTACAGCAACAGTTGCCAGTGATTCATCCATAGGAAGAATAAAGAATCCATACCTATTGATTCCCTGTTTGTCACCAAGTGCTTTTGCAAAAGCTTGACCAAGCACAATTCCTATATCTTCAACAACGTGGTGCTCATCGCGATATAAATCATTATCACCTTTTGCCTGAATGGTCATATCAAACAACCCATGCTTTCCAAACAAATCAAGCATGTGATTCAGAAAACCAACAGGCGTTTCTATTGACCGTTTCCCAGATCCATCAAGATTTAAGCTAATGGCAATTTCAGTTTCATTTGTTCTTCTCGTTACTTGTGCGGCTCTTTTCATAATAAATATTTAACAACTTCTAACATTGATCGAAATCTGATTGTGCCTATATTTTGTTTGCCAACAAAAATAGAAGGTATCCTTGCCATCTTTGCCGCAACGACATCACTGGGACTATCGCCAATATATATAGTTTTTTTTAAATTTAGTTTTTCAATAACCATGAGTATAGAATCTGGTGATGGCTTGCTATTTACAACATCTTCCATAGTAATAAAGCAGTCAAACAAATCAACCAGTTGATTTCTTTTGATTACGTATTCGGCTTCATTTTTTGGTCGTCCAGTTGCAATACCCAATTTCTTATATTTATTTTTTAACTGTTGTAGTTTTTGTTTTGATATTAGCAATTTTTCATTATCAATCAGACCTGTGTTTTTTCCGTTTCCTAAATATATGGATTGGAAATATGTTTTCACTTCCCCATAAGGAATATTTGGGTTATTTATCAATGCATAAGTAGCATCCCAGTCATTATTCATTCCAACTATATTTTTTATTGCACAAACCTCAGACATCTGAATTTTTCTATTCAAAAAGTAGCTGACCGTTCGTCTTATTGCCTCACGATAGGATTTAGATACATCAACCAAAACTCCATCCATATCAAAGATCAATCCATCAAATTGAATTTTCATAATATTTGTTTCAAATTTGCAATGAGCTTCGTATTTTCTTCTGGACTTCGGACCGTTATACGGACACATCCCTCTAAATATTTTTTAGTACTTCTATCACGAATGAGAATATTGTTATCTCGTAATTTTTTGCAAATTTCCTGCGCACGACCTCCCAGGTCAACGAGCAAAAAATTTGCCTGTGATGGGTAAGTAATACATCCAAGTTTTGTTAATTCATAGGTTAGTCGTTCGCGTTCACGTATAATCATTTGCACTTGTTTGACAATCCAATTTTTATCGAACTGCAATACATATTCTGCAAGCTTGTATGAAAGATAACTTACCCCCATGGGGAGCCGTATACCATCAAACTTATTATTTATTGTAGGATTAGAGATCAGATACCCAATCCGAGCTCCAGCCATCGCGGCAAATTTTGAGAAACTTCTCAATATCACAAGGTTGTCATATTTAGTAAGAAGTTGAACCACTGATTTGCCATAAAATTCACGGTATACTTCATCAACAACCACAATGCAGTTTGACTCTGTAAGGATTCGTTCAATTTCTGCCTGAGGATAGGTAGTTCCCGTCGGATTATTTGGATTGCAGATAAATATCAATTTCGCCGTGACATTTTTACTCGTTTCAATAAGTGTATTTACATCCATGGCAAATGTCTTTGGGATCAATGGAACCTCAATCTGTTTTCCTCCATTCATTTCACACTGAATAGAAAACATTTCATAGGTAGGAGGTTGGACAATAAACTTATCTTGAGGATTTATAAATGTTTTCGCAATTATGTCGAGAGCTTCATCTCCGCTATTTGTAATCGTAATCATACTCACATCTGTTTGCTCGTAATCAGCAATCAACTTTTTGAGAGTTGCATATGTAGGATCAGCATATTCATTAATAGGGCAGCGCTTTGCCATAGCATTTAGAAATCTTTCTACGCTTTTTGGAGGGAAGGGTAGAGTGTTTGCATCAAACCTAAGCATTTGCTCAGTAATGCCTTCCTCCCATTGGTAAGGTTCAATTGTCTGCGCAATTTTTGAAAAGTATGTATTTTTCATAGAATGTTATAGTGAATTAGTAAATCGAATTTCTGTTGATACTTTGTGGGCTGGTAACCCTTCGGTGTCGGATAGGACACCTATTGATTTTCGAATAGCTTGTAATCCATCTTTGGTACACTTCTGAACTTCTATCCATCTGCCAAATGCTTCGACGCCGAGCGGTGCGTACATTTTGGCCATGCCACCCGTTGGCAGAATGTGATTGGCTCCCGTGGCATAATCTCCACTTGACTTGCTTGTCCAATCACCTAAAAATACTGACCCCACATTAGTGATTTGACTCAGAACTTCATTGTTATTTTTGGTCATGAGCTCCATGTGTTCTGGAGCATATTCATTGGCGAATTCTATTGCTTCAGCCATAGAATTCGCCATAGCTATCAGACCATAGCTTT
>PCVM01000038.1 GCA_002796045.1 Candidatus Roizmanbacteria bacterium CG11_big_fil_rev_8_21_14_0_20_36_8 | reverse complement strand
CCTTTCCAATTAACTTATTTCCTCCAATAATTGAGTAAGCATCTTCCATATTTGCATTATATAACCCGTACTTCAAATTTTAATCTTACTTTGTACTTTTTTAAAACTTTACTTTCAATTTTGTTAACCAATTTTGTCAAATCAGAAGCATTTCCATTTCCAACATTCTCAATAAAATTTGCATGTTTATTTGAAATCTGAAAACTACCAATCCTAACCCCTTTCAAACCAACTTCATCAATTAAGTACCCAGCAGACCTACTTGGAAGATTGTACTTTTTCTGCTCTTTCTCTGAAATATTTTGGAAAAAGCATCCACCAGTTGCCACTCCGTGCGGTTGAGTTTCGTGACGATAATTCTGAACCTGCTTTGCTCGTTGTTCTAGCTCGTAAACATCATGTTTCATCAGCCTAAATACTCCATGAAGAAAGACTTCTTTAGTGTCTTGTAGCTTGCTGTAATCGTAGGAAAAACTGAAGTAATCACGGCTTTCGATCCTCACTTCGCCCTCTCGATCAATAATCGTACCGATGAGCAAACTGTCACCAACATATGATAGTGGATCGGTCCATTTTGAATTCATGTAAATTGCCCCACCCATTGTTCCAGGCAAGCCCCTCTGGTACTCAAATCCAGACCATCCTCTTTTGATCGTCTCGGTTACAATCTGACTCATCGGATTACCAGAGCCAATTGTCACGTCAACGTAATTATCAGCCTCATGCTCAATTTTAAACAGTCTTAATGAATTTTTTAATACTACCCCTTCAATGAGATCGCTCATTACAGCAATATTTGAACCTCCCCCGATGACATGATATGGAATATTAAATTTATCAATTACTTTCAATGCTTTCATCCAATCATCTATCGACTCAGGCTCAAAGTAATACTCAGCCATCGTCTTCATTTTCATCGTTAAATATGACGAAAGATCTTTACGATATTCCAACTTATCTCCCAAATATTTTCTCAATATATTTAAAGTATCCATTTTTAACAATTCAACAATCTAACAATTCAACAATCTCACTTTTCATCTTATAAACATCCCCAGCTCCCATTGTACAGATAATATCTCCCATCTGTAAAATTTCAGATAATTTTTTAATTGCTTCTTTTTCAGATTCAACAGCATAAACATGCACGTTTCCCGACTCGATAGATTTTTTTTCAAGCATTCTAGATGAAACACCTGAATCATCGGTAACTTCCCTTGCCGATTTAAAGATCGGTAAAAGAATAATTTGCTCTACTTTTTTGAACGATTTAACAAATTCTGCCATCAATTCGCGAGTTCGCAGATAGGTATGTGGTTGAAAAATAATCACCAATCGTGACTGAGGATAACGACTTTTAAAAGCTGCAATTGTTGCCTCAATTTCTTTAGGATGATGCGCATAATCGTCAAAAACTTTATAACCATTAACAGATACAACAAGTTCAAAACGTCTTTTTGCACCAGTAAATCCCACAATTAAGTTAGCAATATCGTCAATCTTAAATCCAAGAATTAACAACATTGAAATAGCCCCCAATATATTCAAAACATTTTTTTCTCCGAAAATAGAGGCAGTGATTTTCTTTCCTTTAATATTATAACTTGGACTGTTAATTGTGAATCTAGTTGAGTCATGATCTGAAATAATCTCTTCAGCCCAAATATCATTTTTGGCATCAAATCCATAAGTGATAAACAAATTTTTTTCAATATTATCAAAAAGCTTCAAAAGGCGCGTATCATCTCCACAAATCGCAATTCGTGGATCAGATTTTATTGAATTTACAACGTTTGCTATAAATTTACTAAAAGACTTTTCGACATCTTCAAAAGTCTTATAAATATCAGGGTGATCGTGATCGATATTTGTGATTATCGCATAGTCTGGAAACAATTTAAGAAACTTTGGAGTAATGTCTTCAGGTGGATTCATCCCGTACTCATCAGCTTCCACGACAAAAAAGTTTTTACCCTTGTATTTGCCACCTGGAATATTATTAAACGTTGGAACGCCAATAAGATGGCTGGAGTCGATTTTAAGTTTTATAAATAAATATGCCAAAAGTGATGATGTAGTGGTCTTTCCATGACAACCAGCTACTGCAATAGTGTTTGAAAACATAGTGGACAATTTGCCGATGAGTACTGCTTGATGAATAATTTCAATTCCTCTTTTTTTCGCTTCAACAACCTGTGGATTTTTAATTCCTTCATGAGAAGCTGCATAAACCACTAAATCAATGTCGTCTGGTAGTTTATCACCTGAAAAATCATTAATAATCTTAATACCTAAATCCAAAAGCGTACTTTCTGTAATGAATTCTGAAGAAAGATCAGAGCCTGCCACTTCCTTTCCGAGTTGAGTAAAAATTCGTGCAAGGTTAGCCATCGCGACACCCTTAATTCCAACAAAGAAGATTTTTTTGTATGACTCAAACATTTAGCTAATTTTATCTTATTTCTGCTTATTATTCATCCTAAACTCAATAATCTAAATTGTAAATTTAAAAAGTGAAATTATGAATAAATTTCTAACTCATAAATTTTAATTTAACGTATGAGATCATCTCTCCAATTATACCACCATCTCGTCGATACGACCAAAATTTATTACTTTGGCAAGATGTACAAAAAAATCCACGGTCAATGTTAGAGGGCAATAATCCAGTACGAAGCAAACTTATGTAATTTGCTCGCATTAGGTTGATTTTGAAACTATCGACAACGGAGCTCCCAAAATTACTTTTATATCTACTTGCAATGTTGTCAGACACCTCATAACAACAGGTGCCAATAGCTGGACCAATTGCAACTTTAATATCACCAACTTTTGATCCCAATGATATAAATTTACTAATCATAATTTCTGAAATATTTGAGAGTGTTCCTTTCCACCCACCATGAGTTATTCCAATAATGCCTTTGGTCGAATCAGAATATATTATCGGAACACAGTCGGCAGTCATCACTGACAAAGTAATGTTTGGAATATTTGTAATGAGGCCATCTGCGTTTGGTGGACTTTGAGAATATTCTTTTGCCAACCCGGTCGAATTTATATGTTCAATAGTAGTTCCGTGAGTTTGATATGGTTGTATGAAACTACGCAAATTTTTTTTAGCATCGCCGTATGCTTTTGTTCCAAAGCCATGAATCGTATTTTGATCAAATAAAGAAGATTTGAATTGATATTGTTCAAATTTATACATCAGAGTGCATTATTATATTCTTCACATTTGAAACTTCACTCCAAGGATATTCTTTACCATTTCTATTTAAACTTCTCTCGTGACCCTTTCCAGTGAGGAGAATGACATCCTTGGGCTTTGCAATGCTAATCGCTTTTTTGATGGCATCATAACGGTCTATTATGATGGTATATTTATTATTCTTATCGCCAAAACTATTTGCGTTTTCAGATTTGAAGCCTTCTTCTTCGAGTCCGACTGCAATGCCTTGAGCAATTTTTACAGGATCCTCAGTGCGGTAATCCTCCTCAGTCAAAATGACAAGATCGGCCACTTTACCACTTTCACGACCCATAATTGGTCTTTTCAAATCATCTCGGAATGCGGCGGCCGAAAATACATGTATCAGGCGGCCGCCGCCATACATTTCACGTACTGCTGTCAAAGCCTCTCTGATTGAAGCTGGCGTGTGTGCAAAGTCTACGATTACTGAAAACTCATTCGAATAAACAATTTCCATCCTTCCCTCAGGCATCTTAAAACTTTTCATAGCAGAAATAATCTCATTTTTAGAAAGTCCCAGTTTGACGGCAACAGTGTATGCGGCTAAATAATTATATTTATTAAACTTTGCAACTGGAAAATCTAAAACTGTTGATACATCAAGATTGTAATCTGCCTTATTAATTAGGCCATATGTGAGAACTACTTTCCCAGAATTAATATGTGATTTTAGCGCTTCAAAAGAATTGTCATCGGCGTTTATTACTGCAGTTTCAGATTGATTTAGCAATCTGCATTTTGTCAAAAGATAGTCTTTCATTGTAACGTGATACTGCAGGTGTTCATGAGATATATTTGTCATAACTCCGTAAAGATACTTCACTCCGAAAACACGATTCTGATCTAATGCATGTGAAGTCGTTTCCATTATGAAATACTCGTCGTCAGCATCAACTGCTTTTCGAAGAAACCTTTGGACTTGAATTGAATTTGGTGTCGTTACATGGAAACCAGTATCAAATGTTTCCTTTCCAATTTTAGCAGAAACTGTGGTCAAGACAGACGATTTTTTTCCTGACTTAGAAATAATGTGATGAAGTAAAGCGGATGTAGTTGTTTTGCCATCAGTTCCAGTAATTCCAATAACTTTAATACTTCTACTTGGAAAACCGTAGTACACGTTCGCAACCACCGCGACTAACAAGTGGTATATATTCTTCAACTTTTGGAAGGCTCTTTTCATTCTGGAGTAAATTATACCGCATTTCTAATATCACTGAGGTTGCACATTAAAGTGAACTAAAAGCTCACTCGCTATATCAAAAAATAAAGGCGCTGCAGTTTCTGAGCCCCATTCGGAAGTCTTTGGCTGATCGATAACGACTAACATTAGGAATTCAGGTTCGTCTGCAGGTGCAAATCCGATAAATGAAGCAATAGTTTTTGAAGCATCATAAGTTCCACTAACCGCAATCTGCGCCGTTCCGGTCTTACCTCCAAATGTAAACCCTTCAGGAATTTTCCATGTTGCTTCGGCATTATTCACCACCGAAACAAGAATTTTTTTCATCGTGTCTGAGGTTTTCTTACTCAATACCTGTTCCTGAATTTTTGGTTCACGAATTTTTTTAATACCATCTTCGATAACTTCTCGAACAATATATGGCCTCATAAGATATCCACCATTTATAACAGATCCAAATGCACGTACTAACTGCATACCAGTCAAAGAAATTCCTTGACCAAATGAAAATGTAGCGGCATCTATTGGATACCACTCTTCAATAGATTTGACTTGACCTGTTACCTCGCCCTGAAGATCGACTTCGGTATATGATCCAAATCCATACTTTTTAATATATTTGAATAAATTTTCTTTGCCCAAAGTTTCGCCAACATAAACCATGCCCACATTTGACGATTTTTCAAGAATTCGCTGTATCGAAATTTTTCCTTCGTACTTATCATTCCAATTACTAATTGAGTATTCCCCTATTTTTATAGAACCTTTCTCGTTGTATATATCATTTGGCTTGAGCTTTTTCTCTTCAATAGCTGCTGCAACAACAAGTGGCTTAAAAGTAGAGCCTGGTTCATATTCACTAGATATTAGCCAATTTGAAAAATCTGAATTCTTAAAATCGTAGTACTCACTTGGATCAAAATCAGGGATGCACACAAGTCCAAGAATTTCCATAGTTTGTGGTTTGACGACTATCACACAACCTGATTTTGCTTGAAACTTTTCAACTCCTTTTTTTAAATGTTCTTTTATGATGTGTTGAACTGATTTGTCAATTGTTAAAACTAAATCACGACCATTTTCAGCATCAACCCTTTCTTGATTACCAATAAAAATAGTTTTTCCAAACATATCACGCTCTGACTTTAATACACCCGGAAAACCAGACAAGTCTTTGTCATAATAACCTTCAACTCCAAAATATCCAATACTTTCACCCTCTTTATTTTTTCCTAGAAAACCTGTTAAATGAGCAGCAAGGGATGCTTCAGGATAAAATCTTTCCTGTGTAGGCTCAAAACCCAACATTTCTAGATCTAGCTTTTCAAGTTTCTCTTTCGTTTCTTTTGAAATATTTCTCTCTACAGCAACCCAATCTTTTGACATGTCAATACGTGCTGAAAGCGTCGCCTCATCCATTTTAAGTTCCGTACTTAGCAGTTTTACAAGATAGTCTTGATTTTTAATTTTTTTTGGTTCAGCATATAATAAATATTTTGTCTGATTGATCGCTAACGGTTCATAATTTCGATCAAGAATTCGACCACGATTTGGATGAATTTTTGAAGTAGTAGTATAATCTGCAGAATAAAATTCAGGCGATATAGCTTGAATGTAAAATAAACGCAGTGTGATTGCTACAAAACCTATTATGAAGAACATAAAGATTACGCGAAGATTATTCATACGTTATTATACCTACTTTAAAGCATATCTAGGTCGCTGTGAATATATTGGTTCATTATATTTACCGTACTTTAGCACAGCAGCATGTGATGCAATTATCGTGTATGACTCTAATTTGTAGATCTGTTGTTCTATTTCATCATTCTCATCCTTTAGTACACCAAGTTCATTCTCATAATACGTAATATCGTCACTTAATCTAATCCCTTTAATAAATAAAGTTATATTAATTCCAATTAAGATCAGAACTATAATGAGCGCTATTGAATTAAGTGATTTTTTCATAATTTCGTAAATACTCTAAGCGTTGCCGACCTCTCAAATTTGAAAAGCTTTCGAGAAGATGATACTGAATTTCGAATATAGTTTATTTGCGCTTTGTGGTCTCTTGCGAATTTTTTAACTAAGCGATCTTCAATTGAGTGAAATGTAATAATGACGATTCGACCTCCACTTTTAACAATTTTTATCGCTCCCGTCAGCCCCTTGGTAATTGCACCAAGCTCATTATTTATGACCATTCTGAGTGCTTGAAAAACTCTAGCGTAGGTTTTTTGACGATCTCGCAAGTCGCTATATGGCATTGCTTCATCAAGTACTTTTAATAAATCTGAAACTTTTTCAAATTTATTAGAACTACGAAATCTAAGGATATTGTCAACAATTTTTTGAGAATAAACATCTTCAGAATATTTCATAATATCTTCAAGAAGTGATTCACCATCTGTACTATGGAGATACTCTGCAACTGTTTGACCCCTATTACTCATCCGCATGTCTAAAGGATCGTCTTGAGAGCGATATGAAAATCCTCTATTTCCTTCTTTTAGTTGAACCATAGAAAGTCCAAAGTCAAACAAAACTCCATCGATTGGTAAAGTTATGTTTTCTTTAGCAATTTTCTCTAAATCGGCAAAGCTACCATTTATAATGGTAATATTCCCGTTATATTTTTTGACCTGATCAGGATCTATTTCGATTCCCAAAACAATACCACCCAATGACTTTATTTCTTCTGAGTGACCTCCTTGGCCAAAAGTTGCATCAATGAAGACTTTTCCTTTAGAAATATTAAGCGCTTCCATAACTTCATTTTTAAAGACAGATGTGTGCATATTACTTTTCCTCCGAACTAATTTCTTTAATATAAAGTTCCCATCGATCCAAACTCCATATTTCAAAATGATCCCCCACCCCAGCTATAACAACTTTTTTCAAAATAGAAGAAAATAATCTCAAGCCACGAGGTAAGACAATTCGACCTTGTTCGTCAATATCTATATATACTGTTGAAGAAAA
>PCVM01000008.1 GCA_002796045.1 Candidatus Roizmanbacteria bacterium CG11_big_fil_rev_8_21_14_0_20_36_8 | reverse complement strand
ATTAATATTTGAAAAGCTAATTTTTTCAACATGACAATACTATACTTGTTTGGTGTCGAGATTGTCAATTAATTAATATAATAAACGTAGGTTTTAATTGTAACTCTATCAATTTCTTTTTTGAAGTATTTATTTAGATAATGTATTTTAAATCCATGAGAAATGACCATTAGAGGCTTTAATCTGTTTGTAAGAATCTTATTCTCAAGCTTTTCAATCAGTGCTGGAAACATATAAATATATAGAATATCAGCGTCTGAAAAATCTGCTGATATTATATTGCCATGAATAAATGTGATATTTTTTAATTTTGATATGCGAGTTAAAAACCTAGCTATAAAAATCACAATTGGGTTTATATCTATGCCGACTCCAACTATCGACTGTATATTTGCCACACTTCGAAGAAATCTACCGTCTCCACAACCCAAATCATATATGCGACTTCCGCTGGGAATGTCGATATTTTCAAGTATATGATCAATATTTGATTTTTTAGTTCCAACGTAAGGACTTCCACCAAGCCAAGATCGAAGCATAAAAATAGCGTATATAAAAGCACTAATGAGGACTACGAACTCTGCTATTATTAATAATACATACCACATTTCGATAGAAGTCATATCTATAGTATAATATGCTTTTGGCATTTGCCTCCGTAGCTTAATGGATAGAGTACATGGCTTCGAACCATGTGATGGGGGTTCGATTCCTCCCGGAGGCGCACAATTTTCTAAAGCGGGTCCGTAGCTCAATGGTAGAGCAGTAGCCTCTTAAGCTATTGGTTGCGAGTTCGATTCTCGCCGGACTCACCAAATATATCATTATTTATTTAAATATTTAAAATTTTCTCTTAGTTGTTCAATTGTTGAAATTTAATTGTAAGTATCTAGAAACTATTTACTGAGAACAAATAAATATAATTTAACTTCGAGAGACTGCAAAACTTGCAATGGCTAAATAATCATGCACAAAATTTTATGGTAAAACACTCATTATCGAGTTATTAACTTACCGCATTTTTAGCTTGTCAGATCGGTTATAATACAGTTATGTTAATCGATGAAGTTACAATAACCGTTAAAGCAGGAGATGGTGGAAATGGATCTACCGCTTTTTATCCTCGAAAGAGTGGTCCGTGTGGTGGTCATGGAGGGGCGGGTGGAAGTATTTACGTCAAAGGAGATAAACAAATCTCTGATTTAAAACAGTATGCGGGTTCTAGAAAATTTATCGCTGAAAATGGTGGAAACGGCCAATCTTTTCGTAAACTTGGAAAATCTGGTGATCAATTGATACTGTCGATGCCCATTGGAACATTTTTAACTAATACATCAACTGGTATGACCTTTGAGTTAACAAATGATAAAGATAAAGTACTAATCGCGCTAGGCGGAAAGGGTGGATTGGGTAATCGTGCTTTTGCGACGCCGACAAATCGGGCTCCAATGAAAGCAGAGAAAGGATACCCTGGCGAAACTGTTTCTTTCAAAGTTGTGATGCGATTAATAGCTGACTTCGGATTAATTGGTCTCCCAAATGTTGGAAAAAGTAGTCTTTTGAATGAATTAACTAAAGCAGGTGTAAAAACTGCAATGTATGCCTTTACAACACTTGAACCTAATTTGGGATCTTTTGGAAGCGGTATAATCGCAGATATCCCTGGGCTTATAGAAGGAGCATCTAGCGGGAAAGGTCTTGGTTATAGATTTTTGAAGCATGTCGAAAAGGTCCCAGTCTTGTTGCACTGTATTTCACTTGAGTCAGATGATGTATTGCGAGATTACAATCTGATAATCGAAGAGCTCAAATCTTATAATCCTGATCTTATCAAAAAGCAATATGTTGTTCTTTTGACGAAGTCTGACCTAGTTGATAAGTCAAAGATTGAAAATGCTATTAAAGTTCTAAAAAAGAATAAAGTGAAAGTTTTGACTCTGTCCATCTATAATCTGGATGAAGTTGAAGCTTTAAGAAAAAATTTACTTCTCCTTCAAAAGTAAAAAGTAAGGGTCGAGAATTGTCTTGACTTCAGAATAAGTGTTCACATGCATTAGCTTATTCCTAACGCTTGCTGCATAATCAAAGCCCTTAGAGTACCAAGCAAAGTGTTTTCGAAGTGATTGAAAATTCCCAGAAGGTGTAAGTTTCTCAAACTGCCTAGCATGCTCAAGAGCCACAGTAAGTCTCGTATATGGTGTTGGAACAATACTTTTAAATATCCATGGATTTCCCATACTTGCTCGACCGATGAGAACACCATCAAGATCATATTTCTTAATTTTGTTATTTGCTTGTCCTGCTGATTTAATATCGCCATTTCCAATAATTTTTGTATTTGAATTTTTAGCCAAAACTACTGCCTTATGGATTTCATTCCAGTCGGATTTATCTTTGTACATTTGTTTAAGTGTTCGACCATGAATAGTTATAGCATAAGGCTCACATTCTAGAAGGTGTGAAATCCAGCTTTGAACTGTTGACGTATCATAGCCGATACGAGTCTTGATTGATACTGGAAAATTATCAATCTTGGATCGTTTAATCCTGTTCTGCTTTATCCATTCGAACTTTGCAGGTTTAAGCTGCCCTGACTTCAATCTTAATCCATTTTTCCAGTCCAAAAAAGTGGTCTGGACAGTTTTAATAATCTGTTTCGCATGACTTGGATTTTGGATAAGTCCAGCCCCTGCTCCATGATAAGCAATAGACTTGGCAGGACAACCCATATTGATATCAATTCCATCAAATCCAAGTTCTAATACCAATAATGTTGCCAAAATGTAGGAAGGCAAGTCTAAACCATATACTTGAGCAATAGTTGGGGTTTCTGATTTTTCACGAACAAATGGAAGTAAAGAATTAATTGATCCGTTTACGATTGCCTCAACTGAGAGAAATTCAGTGAATAGGACATCTGGACTACCGTATTTATCAATAATAGCGCGAAATGACGCATCTGTGACGCCATCCATTGGAGAAAGACCAATTACCTTTTTGTTGCACCAACCTGCCATATTAGACTATATCTTCTTTTTTAAGCCTCACAAAAGTAATCCACTCTTCAATAACCTCAATAATCAATTTAAATGGAGCCTCGATAATTACATCAAAAAGGAGAATAAAGAAATTTAATCTTGATACACCTTCGCTAAAGAACTTACCTAGAGACAATATCGGCATGAAAAAAAAATCAAGAACCGGTGAGAAAAAGCCAGTTTTTTCAATAAGTCGATACATATTGGAAAGTTGTTTAATACGGTATGCAAAAAAAGCAACTACGCTGATGAAAAATATGAAAAGTGCTTCGCTTAATAAATTGAAGCTCAACATCTTTAGTCCAACATGTATAACATAAAGAGTTACTAAAAAAGTTGTGAGGTATAGTAATGTAAAGCCAAAATTTAAAACTGGACGTCGAGGTTTTGCTTTTCTTGTAATAAATGCTTTAGTTTTTTCAAAAGTAGAGTCCGCATCGATAATATCTACAATTCTATTGAAAATTCTTTTTGTATTTTGATCACCTGGAACAGACACTGAGAAGATTATCAAAAGCATAAAAACTGGTGGTGCAAGGCTATTTACACCTATGGCAAAGTAATTAACCTCATTATAAAGAAGTTTAGAGACTGGAATTTCTAAAATCAGTGCGAAAAGCATTTTAGTAAGGAAGATATAAATCAAACTTCGAAAAGCTAGCATATTTAGACGAGAAGAAATAAGTGAATATTTCTGCCTCGCAACTTTATCAACATGACTCCAAAGCGAAGCACGGCTTGACAAAATGCTTGGAATTGATTGTTCATACTGTCTAAATATATGAAAAAGGATCAAAAACGGAGGAAGTTGTTTGCGAATAAATCGTACTATTTTTTCTACAATTGTATTTGCGATCAGATTGTCAATTCGCGAAAATACATCTGCAAGTTTCGGGACTAAGTCTTCTATTTCCTCTTGTGTATACTCATAAAGAGGTTTATAAAAAAGCCTAAACATATGATATCGTTGATATGCTTGATCGCTTTTTCGGTATGCTTTTTCAATTGCAATGAATAATATAGCATCTTTTTGCTCTTCTTTAATATCTTCGATTGATACTTTTTCTTTAAGAGTTTGAAATATGTAGTAGCTGAAATCAGCCTCTTTTTGAGATTCTGCAGGTGTCAAAAATTCTTCAATTTCAGCAGTGACTAACTGATATAGAAATTCAGAAAAATAAGCTCGTGCATTTCCACTACGACCCTGCATTATCTGTGATCTAATGTATAGAAAACGGTTGATTATCTCTTGAACTGCTTTAATATCAATTTCGCCAAGACTACCATTTGTGACATATCTGGCCCACATAAGCTCTCGAAGAACATTTTCACCTTCATTTGTTCCTTGTATATTCATTGAGAGTCTTCTTTTCAAGATCCGCTCTATTGCTGCGCGCCTTATCAGGTGATCTTCTCTATATTCAATAGCATTTCTAACTTTTTCATACACAAGAGCTAAAAAGGACACTGTTTGAGAAACGGTCAGCTTTGTATATTCATCTGCATTAACGCGCTTTCTTATATTTGAAATAGCATTTATGAGTCTATCTGTGACGCTTGAAAGTTTTATTTGGTCATTAGTCCTATTCTTCGAAGATTCATCAAACATGATTGATATTATACTCTATAATCGGAATTTAAACATGTACTACTGCTCCAAATCCAAGAATAATCTCTCGTATTTTATGCGTCTGTTCATCAACTATTTCTTTTGTATCTCCTTCAACATTCAACCTCAGTAAAGGCTCGGTATTTGAACTTCGAACGCTAAATCTCCATGATGGATATGATATTGCTATTCCGTCAAGCTCATTCAATTCTCCATCTTTGTATAACTCTTTCAATTTGTTTACAATAGTCTCTTTATCAGATGCAGATTTTAATTTAAAGTTGTACTCACCTGACTCGATCGACTTTTGAATCAGTTTCATAATTTCAGACATTGGTTTATTTTCACGAGCAAGAACTCGAAGAACATATAAAATCACTCGAACAGTGCTCTCACAGCCTCCCATTGATTGAAAGTAATAATGCCCTGATGATTCTCCGGCAAAGATCGCACCTTCGTCATTTACCTGTTTTGTTATCAATGCGTGTCCAATATTTGTATACCCTACCACTCCGCCAAGTTTGGTCACCATCTCTTCGACATTTCTGATGTAGCGAATATCAACAAGGATTCGTGCTCCTGGATTTTCCTTCAGTATTTCGGATGCGATTAAAGTTGTAATCAAAGTTGCAGGAATTATTTCTCCTTTCTCATCGATAAACATGGCCCGATCTGCATCACCGTCAATCGCAATTCCAAGATCGGCCTTCTGGTCAAGAACAGTTTTTTGGAGTCCGACGAGGGTCGAGTGTTGCAAAGGATCAGCCTGATGTACAGGAAATGTTCCGTCAAGCTCGAAATTTATCTCAATCAAGTTTGCGTTAAATCTCCCAAATAATTCCTTAACTGGGAGAATTCCCATTGCATTGGCTGGATCAACTACTACATTAAGTTTATCTATGTTTCCAGTTGGAATAGCTGTGATTGCCTCATCTAGCTCAAGCTCAAGAATGTTTTCAAGCTTTTTATAACTTCCTCCATCAACAAATTCAGCAAATGAATTTGATGTTACATTTTTCACAATTTCATCCATCCCGGTTTGCTTCCCGATCTTGGTCAATGCATCCCCATCTCGACGTACAATTTTAATGCCGTTATATTCTTTTGGATTATGAGACGCGCTAATTTGAATAGCGGCATCATATGAATATTTTTTTATAGTGAAATATACAGAAGGTGTTGCTGCAAGGCCAATATCAATTACTTGTGCTCCTGATTTTTGAAGAACCTCGACTGCGATCTTATGAAGACTTGGAGAAGATAATCTCATGTCATGACCTATAACTATTGAGATATCGCGCCGTTTAATACTTTTTGATAAAAATGTATAAATTCCACGGATAATATCTTCCATGCATTCTTCATTTATCTGAGTTGGGTAAATTCCGCGAATATCGTAAGCTTTAAAAATTGAGGTGTCTATCATATTAATTTAGTTGAATTTGTATGCGATCTACCTCACATAATAACATAAAAGCAGTTCGAGCGACTGTCCGATCGAGTACGAGCTCGCGCCGGTTTTTAAAGCGATGTCAATTTTTGCTAGTCCATCGTAAAAAGATACTAGGTTTTTTTCTGTCCAAAGTGCGCTTTGATGAGTAAGTTTGCTGCGTTGCCAGGGCTTTATTGATTGTGGCAACGCATCAACTTTGGCAAGGATAAGATTCCTAATATGTTTGACAAGCATTATGAAGATAAACATCTCGTCTTGGGTCAATGTTAACTCTCTATATGATTTGATAAACGTTTTAAGATTCCTCGGGTAGCATGAATCAAGTAGCTCGAAAATTGATTTGCTCGGTTTACACTCTATAAAAGTTGTTGCAATGCGCTTTAGTCCTGATATATCATAGGCTGATTTTCCAGCTTCCCAGTCAACAAGAGTTATATTTCTGTTTTTTGAAAACTCAACTATGCTATCTTTGAAAACAGTTTTTTGTCTGCCGTTGTACTTTTTTGAAAGATTTTCAATGAAGTATACTGACGAGTCTCCAAATAAATTTACTTCCTGCTCATCTATCTTTATTTCATCAAGTATGTTTGAA
Source organism: Candidatus Roizmanbacteria bacterium CG11_big_fil_rev_8_21_14_0_20_36_8 (assembly GCA_002796045.1). Classification (GTDB taxonomy): domain Bacteria; phylum Patescibacteriota; class Microgenomatia; order UBA1406; family GWC2-37-13; genus UBA1450. The sequence continues at coordinate 829 of PCVM01000008.1, read as the reverse complement.
AGCGCTAAAAATACTGGATTGTATTTTTTCGAGACGTAGTCTGTCTTAACTTCAAGAAGTTTTTTACGAGAGGCAACAATATCCTCGCCGGCGATGACTGTGAGCATAATGGTTATTATATCAATTGTTTGGGATGTGGAAAGGTTTCGGATAGGGATCATCCCGTTTCGGGATGATCCCTATTTTATGGGGCTTTGGGAGGGCTCGTATTTAAATGGATTTTGACAGTTTAAAACGATTTTTTGCTCACCGTAACATGGCTCTGTGAGGCTTTGAACAAGCAGGTCAACTGTCGACAGTGATATAGTTCGATCGTAATTGATATAGTTATTTTGAAAATTTGAAATAAATTATTCATTTACAGCGATTTTGAACGGTTTAAAATCAAAAATAAGACGGTTCTCAAAAAATAACTGTGTATATGACTGCCAAAAAGGGTCATCCGTTTTTAAATCGAAATTAAACGGATCAAAATCGATCCTAGGAGGGCAAACAGGCATTTTACCGTTGTTTTAACGGTTACGGTAACCTTACGGTGAGTAGGGCTCTGGGACGGGATTTTAGCCGATTTTTTAAAAAGGTAGTTAGTAGTTGGTAGTTAAAAAAACCAACTTTTATTTAGTGAAGAATGTATGGGTCTGTGATGCTGACGAAATCTTGAGCAACTATCTGTGGTACGGCTAATAATGGGTCTAGTGGTTCAGAATTTGTAGTTCTTGGATGAAAATATGGAACTGAATTATTTGAATACGGATAGGAAACATAAGGCATCACATTGAAAATACCAACATCATCAGTAGATGCGAAAACAGGAGTTTGTACAGCATAA
>PCVM01000096.1:5686-7426 GCA_002796045.1 Candidatus Roizmanbacteria bacterium CG11_big_fil_rev_8_21_14_0_20_36_8 | reverse complement strand
ATGAAATTGTCTCGACAGATCTTGCCAAAGAAGTAAAATCTGTTATATGTAACCCAAGATTTAGCAGCTACTTGATACGTCGACAAGACCATTTCATGGGAAAAATTCTGAAGTACGGAGAAGTATCAGACGTTTTTAATAACGGAGCTGTTCGTTTAGTAAAGAAAGGTTCAGGAAAGTGGAATGGAGCAATTCATGAAGTTTTTATTGCTTATAGAAAACCAGGTAAAATAAATGCAGTTTTAGATCATTATTCGCATCAAACTTTGAAGGAATTTGTCAAGAAGGTTAACCTCTATAGTAATTATCGTGCTAAAGAGCTTCATGATAAGGGGATGCGAACAAGCTGGCTTGAACTAATTTTTATTCCTTTGTTTAAATTCTTCTATACTTATTTTTATAAACAAGGTTTTAGAGATGGAGCTCAAGGATTTATTTACTCATTCATCATGAGTTTTCACTCATTTCTCGTAAAATCCAAATTATATAACATGAGTGTATGAATAAAATTTTCAATTTTTTCTTACTTCTTACTCTATTTTTTCTTAGTTTTGGACAACTTGCAAGGATTTCAATTCCTGACAGACCAATCTTTTTTTACTCTTACGAACTATTCTTAATAATTTTAGTCGCACTTCTTTTTTTAAAGTATAAAACTTTACCACTTTTTAAATCTGGTTGGCAGCGATACTCATTAATTTTTATTTCATGGACTCTCGCTTCGCTATTATTTTCAATCAATAGCTATAATGTTCAAGAAAATATTATTGCAGTATTGTATTTGACTCGACTTATCGTATATTTTCTTTTTGGAATTTACTTTTCTTACCATCTAACAAATGTTAAGAATTCTAATTTTAATAAAGTTATTTTTTTATTTGTTGTATGGGTAATTTTTACATCGCTAATACAGTATTTTTTTTATCCAAATATTGGAAATTTAGCCTACCTTGGATGGGATCCGCATATCTATCGACTAGTTGGGTTATATTTAGAACCACCAATTGCAGCATCAATTCTTTTTATTATTGCATGGTATTTATATGCTTCTGAGGATTTTAAATATTTAAATCGTTTTTTTAAATACATCTTAGTAACAATACCCCTTATTTTAACTATCCTTACATTCTCTCGAGGAGCATATTTGGCGATTATTGTAGTAATTATTTTTACATTGATTTCAAAGAAAAAATATAGAATTATGATTGCCTTATTTATTTTTATTGTAACTATCATCATCGTTTTACCGAGATCAAATATTGAAAGTACTAACATCTTTCGGACAGCCTCAGTCTATTCACGAATCGATGACTATAGCAAAGGACTTCAGATTTGGAGAAAGCACCCAATTATTGGGATCGGGTACAACCATATAAGATCGCAAAAAAGTGCATTTGATGATGAGGTTTATGTTGAAGATTACAATCCTTCACACGGTATTTCCTCATTTCATTCAAGCTTTCTCATCATCCTAGCAACGACTGGTTTGATTGGTTTAACAATATTTTTATTACTTATTCATAAGATATACGCATTAAGTTTTTTAACAGGAGGATTAATTATCTTTGTATCCACAATATCAATATTAGACAACGTTCTTTTGCACCCGATAATCATGTTAACATTGTTTTTAATTATCTCGAGGGAAGTCAGTTCTCAGGTTCGAACTTGATATAAAGTTTTTTTTCTTTTCTGTTTCCTGTAATATCGCGTGCTATGATTATTATTTCATTTTCTCCA
>PCVM01000096.1:0-5631 GCA_002796045.1 Candidatus Roizmanbacteria bacterium CG11_big_fil_rev_8_21_14_0_20_36_8 | reverse complement strand
GACGATTAATCGTGACTGTCGTGTCTCGATCTGTTGCGCCAGCAATTTTTAACTCAGCAATTTTTGATGTTGTGCCATCTTGTGGCTCAGAAATTTCAAGAGTGAGGTCATCAGATTTGTAGATAACATTATATTCTTCAGAGGTTTTTGTTTCTTTACCATTTGATCTCTTTCCAATAACAAAAATTGTATTATCTCCATTATTAAGACTGGTAATTTCACCAGTATACAATCCTTTAGAAGTTGCCTTTGTAGTTGAAACCAACTCATCATTAAGGTAAAAATCAACAATATCAAATCCAACGGTTTGACCTGTTAAAATTAATTCGGCTGAGTTTGTAGCAACTGGTAGAGAATCTAAAGTTAAAGATCCGTAGAATTTTTCATCTGTAGTTGCCGCTTCATCGCTTGACCTTGGACTGAAAAGGTTGTTCACAAAAACCGCCGAGCTGATAATAGATTGAAAACCAACTATGGAAAGAGCGATAGCAAATAATAAACTTAAAAATACTAATATAATATTTTTAAGATTTTTTTGTTTACTTTGATGACGAGTTAGTCTTGACATATGAGCCGATAAGAGGAGTTGAACCTCCGACCTTTCCCTTACGAAGGGACTGCTCTACCAACTGAGCTATATCGGCAATTTCTAAATTATATCACGCACTGCTTGTCGAGTATTATCTACAAAGCATTGGTTCGAAAATCTTTGATGATATTCCAAGGCTCGATATAATCACCTTCATATCCAAGCGTCCAAAGAGCAACTCCAGCAAGTTCATTCTCTTTGATAAATTCTAATTTTTTTTGAATTGATTTATCATCTTCGTAGTAAATCTGCTTAATTAAACCATTTTGAAAATAAGTTATTCGAGGTGATTGTGAAACAGGATCATATGATAATTGGAGATCATCACGATTTGTCAATAGTTCTTGAACTCGTTTATATGTGGCAATAGCGCCAGAGTCAGGTACTGTTTTACTGGCATAATCGATTGTATATGTTTGCCACTCGTAACCATACAGAGGTATTCCTAAGATAACTCTATTACTTTCAACTCTTCCGCGCAGAGAATTGATCGTTTGCAAAAGACTAGGCGCACCTCCTTCTGAGTCGAGTGGTGCAACAGGACCAGCGTTAGTTGATATTGGGCGGTGAAAATCATAACCCATAACTATTACTTGATCGACTACATCGCCAATTTTTACCATATCATATGCATTGTCATGGTAGACTGCTGTAGCATTCACATCAACCGAAATTATACTTTCACTATTTGTTTCTTTAAGACTTTCTGATAGTTCATGTAAAAATTGATTATAAAATTTCATTGTTGGAAAGTCGGTTTGAGTAAAATATTCAAAATCAATATTAACTCCATCAAGATCATAATCATTAACCAATCTTGATATTTGTAGTATGGCGCGGTTTCGATTTGAATCAGAACTAATTAAGGTGTCGATAGATACATTGTCAAAATTTTTGATAGCGATCAATATTTTCGTATTGGTTTGCTTGGCACTTTTCCTAATATTTTTAAATTCATTTCCATAAAAGTATTTCCATTCAATTAGTTCATTTCCCACATTGTCAATCTTCATCAAAGTCCCAGTCTCGTCAATCCCAATACCGAAGTAAATTATTTGATCTAGATATTCTGTATGAACTTTTGCATTTTGAGCTATTGACCAAGACGGAAGAAAACCTATTGTTTCACGATGCTTCAGTTTTGTATTTGATTGATTAGGGTTTTCGTGATTTTGGGTTACTGGGGAGAGCTGCCTACTATTTACAAGTTGAAATACTTCTGAGTAATTATCAATTGTATAAAAAATTAATCCGAGAATTATCGAGGTCAGAGATAAAAATAGATAAATAGCAATTTCGTGCTTTCGATTGTGATCATGTTCCTGATTTAATCGAAATTGATGAAGCATGATTCATTATACTTAATATCACGAAGGTTAAAGAGTTTATTTAACTGCTGAAAGAATGAATGGATGGAGATGAACTCGTATCCCTTTATACGTAATTGACTCCAATCCAACAATGACAGGAATATCGCTCTCCTGATGAATTATTGTATAAGAATACTCCCATTCACCATCAGGTCCAGGATTAGAATTCGCATCAAGTCGTGTGCTGTTACCAAGCTCAGAAACCTTCATGTGTCAAGTCCCCGCTAATTTAGACACGCACTTCATTTGAAATTGTTTGTAAAACGATCTTGGTGACATCTTAAGCTTGGAATGTATTCTATCTGTATTGTAATAGGTAAGGCTCTAGACTAGCGCATATTTGCTAAACTAGAGATATGGTTTGTAACAACAGTCCAATTTCAAAATACAAGAAGAAATAGCTTTTATGGTGTTTTTCACATGATTTAACAGCTACTCAGACTTCTGGTATTTTGCATATGAACCGTAATACTGTTAACAAATATTATAATAAAATTCGTCAACTGATATATCATCATCAAGTTCATCAAATGAAACGATTTGTTGATGGTGAAATAGAAGTAGATGAATCATACTTTGGTCCAAGACGAATCAAAGGTAAATCAAGTAAAAGAGGTCGAGGAACATCGTTCAAAAAAGTAGTCTTTGGTATTTATGAAAGAAAAAGGGCAAGTATTCACTCGTATCATACCAAACTGCAAAAGAAGGACATTACATGCTGTTATGAAAAGAAAAATAGATATAACTAGCACGATCTATTCAGACTCATGGCGAGGATACACTGGACTCGTGGATGTGGGATATGATAAACACCTGAGAATCAATCATACAAAAGATGAGTTTTCAAATAAAAGAGGAACTCATATCAATGGTATTGAATCCTTCTGGTCTTTTTGCAAGCGTCGTCTTGTCAAATTCAATGGAGTAAAGAAAAACTTTCCATTACACTTAAAGGAGTGTGAATGGAGATGGAGCAAAGCTCCATCGATTCTATACAAAGATCTATTACAAATTGTTAAAGTGCTAGTCTAGAGCCTTACAAAACAATTCTCTTATGGAGCGGGGGACGTTACTCAGTTCGTACTTACGTGACTAAACCACTCTAAATTTAATTTTACAATTAAATGCGCTTAAGTCCTATGTGGGAAAATCTTTTATTACTTATAGTTTAGATTGACGTTGGAAAGTCAGAATAAACGTTGAATTAAGATACCTGAGACAAACTATTTTTCCCTTCTCAACAAAGTGATCTTTTTATTGATTTCAATGATCTCGAGTGAAAGAGCCTGAATCTTTCAGTGAGTAGTACGTGGATCTTCCTTTACCTTTACGTTCTATCAACTCTAGGTCAAGAAGTTTTTGAAAGTCTAAAGTTCGTGTTGCTTTCGCCCTATCAGTCAGTTCAGCGTAGTTACGATCAGTAATAAAACCATTTTGTTTACAATATTCAATGATTTTTAAATGGTAAACCTCAAGCTTTGTATCAGGCGTAGTCCCAATGGTAGGTAGGAGTTTATTGACTCTCAAGAGTTCATCTATCAATCCTCCAGTAAAATATTCAAGCCAGTTCGTAAAGTCGATTGCAGCTACCAAGTCATTATAATTACCATACTCTCCGACTGTTTGGAAATATTTGGTGACATTTTGGTTGTAATAATTCTCAAAACTAAAGAGATTAAAGGTATTTAAGCCCATTTTAGCTAAAAGTACTTTTGTTGCCAGTCTAGTTGTTCTACCATTTCCGTCCATAAATGGATGAATAATGACCATTTGCTTATGAAAGATGCCTGCCAGAATCAAAGGATCGACAATCTTGTCGTTATCTTTGACATAAGAAATCAAGCCCTCGGTAAGTTTTTTTACGTTTTCCACATCAGGAGGCAAATAAACTATTTTTCCAGTCCTTGGATCATTCACAACTACTGGATGTTGCCTGAGTTTACCAATCTCGAAAACAGGAAGTAGCCCATCGACAACCTGTTTGTGAATATTAAGAACAAGTGTGAGGGACAATTCTAGTTGATCAGATTCCAAAAGTTGATTGAGTGTTTCCAATGCGTGGTTATAGTTGATAACTTCTTTTTCGCTATCTCGAAGATTAGCTGGTTTTGATTTAAGTATTTTTTTCACCTCGGTCAAAGGAAGAGGATTGCCTTCAATGCTAGTTGAAGCAAAAGTTGAGACTTCCCGAGCTGTTTTTTCAAATTCTACTAATACGACTTTAGGAAATCGACGGTCATTTAAGTCTCTAATTAGTGCGTTAATTCGGGTGATATTTGCGAGAAGTTGATCTGTAATCGTGTATTTATGAGTAAACATATAGTCAAATAGTAGGCGATTATTAGTCGATTGTCAAGAGTGGTTTGTGGATAACGATAAAGTGGAAATTGAGCCTTTTCCAAGGTAAATAGTTATGAATCGTAAGGGTGGGAGACGGGATGGCTGCCGACTTATTCTACGTCATCCGGATATTTCAAGCTATTCGCATGTTTGAAGACATGGCTGTTCCATATGGAGCTGGTAACCGTAATTGGTTCAGACCTATTTGATCTGGATGACTATATCAAATCATATCTACTCGAACATTCTGATATGTCATTTGAAACAACGGTAAAAATAATTATTCGCTATTACGTAAAAGCTGATGTTATTTTACAACTAAACGTATTCGAAGACTATCCCGAAAAAATAAATCCATTTATGTTTTTAGAAGTATTTGGCAGACGACGCAATGATCGAAAAATATGCTAATATTTGGGTACCGAATGATCCTCGTGGTGAAAACACCTTTTTTTAGGGAACAAATGTTGGACATAACATGTTATTGATCCATCTCGGAAAAGTTTCTCTTTTCCAGCCACGGGGATCGAAAATTTAGTTGGAACTGAAAAGTCGTTCGACTGAACAAAACCGTATATCCATAAACCTGAAATTAAAAGTAATGGAAGTAATAAAACTAAAATAATCATCGTTTTTTTCGACACACTACCCTAAGTATAACCGTTCTGCTTGTAAAAGAAATTCTCATAGGTCCGATTCTCATATCCGGTAAACATTTTTCCAGGCTAACAGTTATATAGTCAAAATAGTGGCTAGAACTTGGGAAAAGATTGATTTCTTAAGGAAAATTAAGGAAAACACAAAACCATTTCGCTATTGAGCTGGTAACGGTACTCAGCTCGAATCTATTTAGCCTGGATGACTATATCACACAGGATCTTGTTTTACAGCTACAAGCTCTTAAAGATCATCTAGGCATCCGTTCTTTTCCCAATCTCTAATAACTTACTCGCTATTTTTTCTGTTGACAAGCTTGCGTCAAGAATGATATCAACTAAACCCAATTTCTCGATCTTAGTTTGGTATTCCACCATACCTTCCAACCACTGACTCAAATCAGAATAGCCTTCTTCTTTAACACGGGTTTCATTTCTCTTTATTAGATCATTAAGATTAAGTGACAATAGAACAATCTTGAACCCTTTTGTCCTAGCGGCTTTTAAATTGTCTACGGTGAAATAGTCAGTATTAGTAAAAAATAAAATTTCGTCTCTTGCCAACACATTTTCTATCACCTTTGGTGCTAAAACTTCATGTTTGTATTTGTCATCTGTCGGATAGTCACCATTGTTTAGCTTGGTAAGTTCCTCATCAATTTCAGCAACAAATAAG
>PCVM01000053.1 GCA_002796045.1 Candidatus Roizmanbacteria bacterium CG11_big_fil_rev_8_21_14_0_20_36_8 | reverse complement strand
CTATTTTCTCGCCCATATCAGATGTTGAAAGAGGTTTTATCAACGTTATGTCTTTTGTTCCCAAACCACTTGACAAGACCATATCAACTGCATCTCGTATGGCCATTGCTTCTTTTTTCAATCTAAAACTCAACTCAAGCATCATAGCTGCAGAAAGAATGGTACCAATTGGGTTTGCTGTATTTTTTCCCGCTGCTCTTGGATACGAACCATGGATGGGTTCGTACAACGATGTCTTCTCACCGATTGAAGCTGACGGCAACATACCGATCGATCCTGTGATAACAGATGCTTCATCAGACAAAATGTCACCAAACATATTCTCAGTTAATATAACGTCAAATGATTTTGGGTTTTTAATAATCTGCATCGCAGCATTATCAACAAACATGTATTCAACCTTAACATCTTCGTATTGCTTAGATATTCTTTGAACCACTTCTCTCCATAAGCGCGACGTCTCAAGAACATTTGCTTTATCAACAAGTGTTAATTTACGACGTCTCACCCGTGCTAACTCAAAAGCATATTTTGAAACACGAGATATTTCTTCCACGGTATACATTGAGGTATCAAACGCACTCTTTCCATCGGCTCCTCTCCCCTGTTTTCCAAAATAAATTCCACTGATGAGTTCCCGAATAACTATAAAATCTACGCCTTGAACTATTTCTCTTTTGAGCGGTGATTTGTCGAGTAACGACGAATAGGTAAAAATTGGACGGATATTTGCATACAATCCAAGTATTTTGCGCATTTTGAGAAGTCCTTGTTCAGGTCTTACCTTTATAGTTGGATCATTGTCATACTTGGGATCTCCAATCGCACCAAACAAAATAGCATCAGCTGATAAACATAATCCTTCAGTAGCTTTTGGAAATGGTTCTCCAACCTCGTCAATTGCCGTACCTCCGATGAGGCCTTCGGTAATTATTAATCGATGATTGAATTTTTGCTCAACTACTCTTAATACCGTTAACGTAGCGTCAACTATTTCTGGACCGACCCCATCACCTTTGAGTACTGCGATATTTTTTTTCATTTGATCAAATTGATAAATTGCTAAAATAGTTTAGCGTTTTACGTGAAAATCATTATTTCTATTTGCTTCAAACGTTTCAATTACATCTTTCTTACTTAATGAATAATTCACATCATCGTACCCCTCCATCAGACACATTTTTTTATAGGGATCGAGGTTAAACCAAGCTTGGAACTGGTAGTTGGTAGCTTGCAGAGTTTGATTTGGCAGATTTACTACAAGCTCTGCTTTAGGATCACTATTAACAATCTTAAATACTTCGTTCAGCTCCTCATCAGAAACTTGAACTGGGAGAAGCAAATTATTAAGCGCGTTATTTTTGAAAATATCAGCGAAAAAACTAGAAATAATTACATTAAATCCATAATCTTTAAGAGCCCAAGTTGCGTGCTCTCGACTCGAACCACAGCCAAAGTTGCGACCTGCAATGAGAATATCTCCATGATATGTGGGATTATTCAAAACAAAATCTGGCTTTTGATTTCCTTCAGAATCATAACGCCAATCTCGAAACAAATTTTCACCAAACCCTTCACGTGTTGTCGTCTTAAGGAATCGAGCTGGAATAATCTGATCGGTATCAATATTTTCTTGCGGTAATGGAACTGCAGTTGATGTAATTATTTTCATAAGATTATAAAAACTCTCGTGGATTGGTAACGTATCCGTTAATGGCTGTTGCTGCTGCGGTCAATGGTGACACGAGCATGGTTCGAGCTCCTGGTCCTTGGCGACCTTCAAAATTTCGATTACTTGTCGAGACACAGTATTTTCCAGCAGGAATTTTATCCTCATTCATTCCCAAACATGCAGAACACCCCGCACTTCTTAGCTCAAATCCTGCATTCTCAAAAATTTTATCCAAACCTTCTTTTTTAGCCTGAGCAAACACTTGAGTCGAGCCTGGAACTAGTATCGCTTCAACATCACTAGCTTTTTTTCTTCCTTTCAAAATTTTGGCAGCTGCTCGAAAATCCTCAATCCGTGAATTTGTACAACTTCCAAAAAAGACGTAATCTACATGCTGACCGATCATTTTTTGACCTTCCTGCAGACCCATATATACAAGAGATTTCTGAAGTTGCGTCTTGTCGGATTTAGATTCACATTCGACAGTTCTTGGAATGTTACCGCTCACTTTAATTCCCATTCCGGGATTTGTTCCATACGTGATCATTGGTTCCATATCTTCCGCGCGAAAGGATTCTACCCTATCAAACGTAGCTCCCGGATCTGATGGAAGTGTGTTCCAGTAAGAAACCGCTTTCCCCCAATCATTTCCTTGTGGCATGTATCGCCTTCCCTTCATGTATGAAAACGTTATTTCATCTGGCGCAATCATACCTCCACGGGCTCCCATTTCGATACTCATATTACAGATTGTCATTCGAGCTTCCATGGAAAGACGGGAAATGGTTTCGCCTGAGAATTCTACAAAATACCCAGTTCCGCCAGATGTTGAAATTTTTGAAATAATATATAAAATGATGTCTTTTGCAGTTACTTCTTTTTGGAGAGTGCCATTTACTTCTATCTTCATTGTTTTAGGTTTTTGTTGTAACAAGCATTGAGTCGCGAAAACTTGCTCGACCTCACTCGTCCCGATCCCAAAGGCAATTGAGCCAAACGCGCCGTGGGTTGAAGTGTGACTGTCTCCACAGACAATGGTCATTCCAGGCTTGGTAACGCCAAGTTCGGGACCGATGACATGCACAATCCCTTGCCAAGGATGACCCAGTCCGAAGAGTTCAACACCAAATTTTTTGCAATTTTCAGAGAGCCTCTCTACCTGTTTTCGGGAAAGCAGTTCTTTGATAGGAAGGTGTTGATCAACTGTGGGAACATTGTGATCTGTTGTTGCCCAAGTACGACTAGGTCGAAAAACTGACAAGCCGCGCTTTCGTAATCCATCAAAAGCTTGGGGAGAGGTGACCTCATGAATGAAATGAGCATCAATATAAAAAACGGCAGGATAATCATCTTCTTGAGACACCACATGAGCATCCCACACTTTGTCAAATAATGTTTTTTGCATGATAAATTATTATTTATTTTCCGGTCGAAGCTCACGAACTTTCTTTCCTGCTCTCCAAAGTTCCAAATTTGAAAGAGTTTTAAGTTCTTTTTCTAATTCTACTCGATAATTCGGGTCGCTATTTTTCGCAAGTGTTTGACGTGCTTCGTCACCATTTTGAACTTTTTCATAGAGTTCTTCAAAAACTGGGGCCGTAGCGTCCCTGAACTTATCTTTCCAGTCGAGAGCACCGCGCTGGGCTGTAGTTGAAATATTTGCAAGCATCCAGTCCATACCATTTTCGCCGACTAATCGAATAAGGCTTTGAGTAAGCTCTTCAACGGTCTCGTTAAACGCCTCGGAAGGGGAATGACCGTGCTTTCGAAGCTCGTTATACTGGGCTTCAAACAGTCCTTCAAGTGCACCGACTAAAATTCCTCGCTCTCCTGTAAGATCGCTATAAACTTCATTTTTAAATGTTGTCTCAAATAAATATCCAGATCCAACAGCTATTCCCAATGCTTTTGCTTTTTCTTCCGCGTTTCCGGTAGCATCTTGATAAATAGCATAGGAACTATTAATGCCGCTGCCGTTAAGGAAATTTCTCCGTACTGTTAGTCCCGATCCCTTCGGCGCTATAAGGATAACATCAATATTTGCTGGTGGAATAATACCAGTTTCATGACTATAGGTGATACCAAATCCATGTGAAAAATAAAGTGTTTTACCTGCAGTTAAATTTGGTTTAAGTCTTGACCAGTATGCTTTTTGTCCTGCATCTGAAAGAAGATAAAGAATGATTGTTCCTCGCTTTGCAGCTTCTTCAAGCCCAAATAGTGTTTCTCCTTCGACCCATCCGTCTTTGACCGCTTTTTCCCATGATTTTGATCCCTTTCTTTGACCAACAATCACATTAATGCCATTGTCTTTCATGTTCAATGCCTGCCCTGGTCCCTGTACTCCATATCCGAGTACGGCAACCGTTTCATTTTTTAACATTTCCTGTGCCTTCTCTAAAGGAAATTCTTCACGGGTTACGACGTTTTCTTCAACGCCTCCAAAATTTATTTTCATAATAAAAATATAACGAATAATTATTTAACTGCAATTGCCTCAATTTCAATAAGTGCACCGGCTGGTAACTTTACCACCTGAACCGTAGATCGCACGGGAAAATGATCTCTAAAAAAATTTCCGTAGACCTCATTCATTTTTGCGTAATCATTCATATCAGTAACAAATACAGTAGTTTTAACAATTTTATCAAGTTGTGATCCAGCAGCTTCTAATACTTGCTTTAAGTTATTCAAAACCTGTTTCGTTTGATTTTCAATTCCCTCAACTAAAACCCCCGCTTCTGGATCAATTCCAATTTGACCTGAGCAAAAAATAAATCCATTTGCTTCAATTGCCTGAGAATACGGTCCAACAACCTTTGGTGCCTTGTCTGTTTTAATATATTTCATATTTAGTTGAGTTAATTAATAATTCGTAATTGAAAATTCATTTAATACGTCACTGCACCTTTTGATGCACTGGAAACAAGCGTTCGATACTTTGCCAAAACTCCACGAATATAGGGCGAATCGGGAGCTTTGTATTTTTTTCTTCTTTCATCAAGAATGTTATTTTCAACTTCGATATTGATCTCACGTTTTTCAACATTAATATCAATGATGTCTCTTTCTTTTACTATGCCAATCGCTCCCCCTTCAACCGCTTCAGGCGAAACATGTGCGATCATGATGCCGTGCGATCCTCCAGAAAACCTTCCATCGGTAATTAGCGCGACATCTTCGCCCAAACCTGCTCCAACGAGCGCCGAAGAAGGCGACAGCATCTCACGCATGCCAGGCCCTCCTTTTGGACCTTCATTACGAATAATTATAACGTCACCGTGCCGTATCTTTCCGTCAAGAATGGCAGTCATGCAGTCATCCTCAGACTCAAAAACGCGGGCTGGACCTTTATGCTTCTTTATGAGATTTCCAGATAGTTTCATCACCGATCCATCAGGAGACATATTTCCTTTCATTATGACGATGTGATGACCGGCAGGTGCGATCGGCTCTTCAAGGGAGTAGATCACATCCTGATTTGTTGGCCTGACAAGTGCATCTTTCAAATTTTCAGCGACAGTCTTCCCTGTAACGGTAAGACAATCACCGTGAATAAGACCTGCGCCAAGAAGCATTTTCATAACCATGGGTACTCCGCCAATCTTGTCGAGGTGCTCCATCATATACTCTCCTGACGGACTAAAGTTTCCAATAAGGGGAACTTTTTTCCCGATTGAATCAAAGTCGTCAATGGTCAATGCAACCTCTGCTTCATGTGCTATTGCAAGAAGATGCAACACTGCATTAGTTGATCCTCCTAAAGCCTGAACGACAACAATGGCATTTTCAAATGCCTTTCTGGTCAAAATATCGCGGGTATGAATTCCTTGTTTCATCATAACAAATAATGCTTTAGTTGTTTTGAAAATATCTTCAATTTTCTTTTCAGAAACTCGCCCAGTTCTGCTCATGGCAGGATGTGATGCACTTCCCGGAACCGACATCCCCAAAGCCTCAAGAGCTGATGCCATAGTATTTGCAGTATACATACCACCACAGGCACCAGCGCAGGGACATGATTTGCATTCTATCTCATGAAATTCTTCCTTCGTTATTTTGCCTGAACTCATTTTTCCAACTGCTTCAAAAACCGAGACTATATTAAGATCCCGACCATTAAGATTTCCAGCAAGAATTGTTCCGCCATACAAAGTTATTCCAATAGAATTATTTCGTGCAAGAGGCATTAGCGATGCTGGAATTGTCTTGTCACAACCTGAAAATGCAATAGTTCCATCAGCTGCGTATGCCTCGCTCATCATCTCAATCGAATCAGCAATAACTTCTCTTGAGACTAAAGAATACTTCATCCCTTCAATCCCCATTGTTTCGCCATCTGTAATCACAGGTGTGCCAAAAATATATGGCTTCCCGCCTAACTTTTCAATTTCACCCTCTGCTATTTTTCCAAGTTCTAATATATGAGCATTGCATGGGGAAACGTCAGAATAAGGTGCAGCAACACAAATCAAAGGCTTTTTAAAATCCTCATCCGTGTATCCAACAGCGCGCATCATTGCACGTGCTGGAGCGCGTTTTGACCAATGAGATGAGCCTTCAAAACTTGTCAACGTCTTACTTCTTTCTTTCAACTTGCTTGAGTCGTTATTTTTACAACAACAATCTCCTTGACATGATTTTGGCATAATTAAACTAAATATTGATATAACATATCTTTTTCAGTTAATTTTGTATACTTCAATTCTATCGCATCCATACGTTTCATGAGCGGCTTCAAATCATTTTTGTCTCGAAGTTCAAAGCCAACAAGCGCCGGAGCTTTCTCCTTCTCCGTCTTTTTCATATACTCAAACCTAACTATATCATCATTTGGTCCAAGTGCCTCGTCAAGCATTCGCTTTAACTGTCCTGGTTTTTGTGCAAACTCAATCAAAAAATAATGTTTTCGGCCTTGAAAAACCAAACTTTTTTCCATAATCTCAGGATAGCGGAGAATATCATTATTTCCTCCGCTCAAGATACAAACAACAATTTTGCCTTTTATCTTTTCAGATAAAAAGTCGAGTGCGCTGAGTGCGAGCGCTCCAGCTGGTTCTGTGACGATTCCTTCATTTTGATACAACTCTATCATAGTCGTACATACTTTTCCTTCAGGAACTAAGATTACTGCATCAACATTTTTTTTGACAATCTCAAATGTCAATTTCCCAACGGTTCTAACTGCCGCGCCATCGACAAAAGTATCAATCTCATCAAGTGTGACTACTTTATTTTGCTTCAATGATTCATGCATCGAGCCTGCTCCACTTGGTTCAACGCCTATTATTCTCAACTTATCATTTTTGTTTTTCAAAGTTCCTCTGAGATATGAAGAAACTCCTGAGATCAATCCTCCACCACCAACACATGAAATTATATAATCAATATTTCCTCCTAATTTTTCAAAAATCTCCTTACCGACAGTTCCTTGTCCAGCAATTGTTTTTGTGTCATTAAATGGATGGACGTATGTTGCTCCGGATTGTGAGGCAAAATCCATCGAAGCCTTGCTTGCCTCATCAAATGTAGATCCAAAAAGTTTTACTTCAATAAACCCATCTCCAAATTGTTTTACTTTATCAATTTTTTGATTAGGAGTAACTACCGGCATAAAAATAGTACCCTTAATTTTTAGTGCGTTACAACTCCAGGCTACACCCTGCGCATGATTTCCAGCACTGGCACAAACCACTCCATTGTTTCTTTCTTGATCTGTCAGAGAGGCAATTTTATTGTAAGCTCCACGAATCTTAAATGACCTTACCTCTTGCAGATCTTCTCGTTTCATATATATATTTGCACCATATTTTTTTGATAAACGATGATTTTTCTGAAGAGGTGTTTTTTCTGAAATTCCGACAAGTCTTTCTGCTGCCTCGTCTATGTCTTTGATTGTAACGATCATATTTTAATTGCTCTAATTGCTAAAATGCTACATTGCTGAATTGTTAAAGCATTAATTCGTCTTTCGTA
>PCVM01000005.1 GCA_002796045.1 Candidatus Roizmanbacteria bacterium CG11_big_fil_rev_8_21_14_0_20_36_8 | reverse complement strand
TAATGGTAGTTTTCCTGGTTTTCTTGGCAAGTCAAATTCGATAAATCCTTCATCCCTCAGTTTGCAAAGATCAAAATACACACCCCAGGTCCTTTCATATAAATCATCCCAATTTTGATGTTTTGAAGCAATAGGATTATTTGTAACATCGAAATCAATATGAGCCCAGCCACCAACACTCAGGGCTTGGACCGCATTCAGTAGCGCAATATTTGGATGCGTAAAATAGCACCTCGCATAGTTTGAGACGATAACATCAAATTTCTCCCTCCATGAAAGTGGCATGGTTCAAAGGGTCATCCGGGACAACAAAAAATAACGCGATCCATAGCTAAGACTGTCTCTCGCTGCTTTATTCCTCGAATCTGTACGAAAAAAAGTAGTCTCATCGAATTCAAATGGATCTTAGAGAAGCCGTTGTTTTTGTGCTAGCGTCATAGCAACTCCTTCGGGAGCTATATCTCGTCCATCAAAATCAAAGACCAATGGTCTGAAATTCTCTAGGTGCTGAGCTTCAAATTCTGATGGGATCTGGTCGCATCTTCCAAAATAATACAGTGGCAAACATAATCTAGTGATAGATCTTTCATTCAAATGATAACTCCAATTTCAAAAGATGCCCCATCTTAAGTCTGCCATTTGTTGGTCGGGGTCTACTTTCAAATGCTTCTGCCGTAGGTGTATACTATACTATAGGTTGTGGCGAATCATGTGGAAAACGCCCTGTTCGTTGGAGATGATAAACGACGACTTGAAATTTTAGAAGTAAGGTTCATTAAAAGTATCGTAAGCTGCAGCGTGTAATATGTTTGAAATCTGATCAATAGCTATAAAATCATTTGAATCTATTGGGTTAAGGGCTTTGATTATGCGATATCTTGCTTTTACCATGTCATGAATTGCATTTTGGTCAAAGAATAATTGACGCAGTTCAGGTGTCATAAGTGCTACGAATTGTTCAACGATTATTGGATCGTAAATTTTACATGTGAGGCTAAACATTTGAACTGCTATGTCCATTGCAATTTTTGCCAGTGTTTCTTCTTCATCCCCTCCATTGCACTCTTTTGCATCAACAATTATTTCAGCATAAGATCTTCTAACACGATCTGATTCGACTGGGGAATTTAGAATCCGTTTTGCGATATAGTCGGTCCTTACGGATGCTTTATGCTGATTTATGGCAACAAGTATAGGTACGTTATTCATGCCGATAAGTTCACTCAAAGAAACGCCTATCGGAGCGCCCGTATCGATAGGGGTGAGCAATTTATGAGTGTCTTTATGCTTTTTTGACTTTCTTTGCGCAGCGTTCAATGTCAGGTGTCCAAACCATCTGTAAAAGTAAAAAGAGTCTACGGCATAAAAAGCATTTAGATCTGCTTTGCGAGCCTTAAGATTGTCACCGTTTATGGCCAGGCCATAAGGTAAATCAGAGCCATTCCAGGTTCGAGTTCTTTCTTCATGTACTTGGGCTGACTAACTTTCTAAGAAGAAGCTAATTCCAGACGAAGTTGGTATATTTGAACCTGGAGGATTTAATCGACCTGATAAGCGTCATGCGATTTCCATAGGTAATTTATACTATAAGTCATTTGAAAAAGCAAGTTGAATTGAGATTTTATAAGTGATTTATCCCCTTAAAAACATGCCGATTTTTACCGATTTCGGGTTCTTGTGACAATCTCCGCACCGATTAGAAAAATCGGCTAAATTTACCACGAATCAAATAAAATATTGTCAGAACAGCCTAAAGCTTTGTTTAATCCGTAAAAAATCGGCTAAAAAAACTTCACCGATTTCGGGGCTTTGGAACAATCTGATAATAAGATCGGTAAAAATCGGAGTAGAATCGGATGAAATCTTTTTGTGAAGCCCTAAGGCCATGTGCAAAAAGGCATTCAGCCGATTTTTTGGTCTTTTTTGAGTCAGGGCTCTGGGACAGTATTCTAGCCGATTTTATTAAATTATTTTAAAAAAATTCAAAGATTGAAAAGATCCCTTGACTCTGCTCGGAATGACAAACTGACCCTTAGGATGACAGGCTGAAAGTTTTCTACTATATAATACATTTGATGAAGAAACGGAAAATTGCAATTGTTTATGATTGGATGGATAGTTGGGGAGGAGTTGAGCGGATGCTGTTGGTGTTGGGAGAAATTTATCCGAGCGCCGATTGGTATAGCAGTTATGTCGACTTTGATAAAGCTGAGTGGGTTAGTAAATTGGCAATTACGAATGATCAATTACGAATTCGGACGTCTTTTATTCAAAAACTACCCAATTTCATTCGCAAAAACCGAATTTTATCGCTGCCTTTTTACCCAGTTGCATTTGAAACATTTAATTTATCAGGGTACGATCTCGTAATTTCAGTCACTTCATCATTTGCAAAATCTGTGATAACTCATCCTGGAACAAAGCACGTTTGCATATTGTTAACTCCGACGAGATGGCTTTGGGGGCAAGAAGCCAATTACGAATTACGAATTACGAATTTCCAATTTTTAATTAATTCTAAAATATTTAGATCTATTAAAACATTTTTCATTAATCAATTGAAGCGGTGGGATTTGGTCGCTTCAAACAGGCCGGATCGGATAATTTCCATCTCAAAAACTTCCGCCGATCGCTGCTTGAAATATTACGGCCGGAATTCTGAAATTATTTATCCTCCATTTGATATTGACTATTGGGAGGTAATAAAAAGCCAGTATTCAAAGATGCTGAAACAAGTTCGACATGATAATAAAATTAATAAGAAAAATATTGAAAACGTTTGGAATGACATTGATGAATATTACTTGGTCGTTTCAAGGCTTGAGCCGTATAAAAAAATCGATCTAATTATTGAAGCATTCAATTCGTTGACCAACAAAAAATTAGTGATAGTGGGCGCGGGAACAATGAAAAAAAAGTTGAAAAAACTTGCAGGACGTAATATTACTTTTATCGAAAACGCTACTGACATCGATTTATCAAAACTTTACTCAAATGCAAAAGCTCTCATCATGCCTCAGATTGAGGATTTTGGATATGTCGCGCTCGAAGCTCAATTTTTTGGTTGTCCAGTTATTTCCTACAATAGGGGGGGAGCCACTGAAACTGTAATTCCCGGGAAAACTGGGGTCCTTTTTAAGGAACAAACTGTCGATTCATTGATCAATGCGGTTGCAGAATTTGAATGCTATAAGTACAATTTAGAAGATAATATAAAGTTATTTGAAAAGTTTTCAAAAATTAATTTTGTAAAAAATATTAAAAAAATTATATGAAAGCAGTAATTTTTGCAGGCGGTGTCGGTACTAGACTTTGGCCATTATCCCGGAAAAAATCGCCAAAGCAATTCGAAAAAGTAATCGGCGATAAATCCACACTTCAGCTTGCTGCAGAAAGGTTAATGCCTGAGTTTAAGCCTGGTGATATTTTCATCTCGACTGGTGAAAGTTATATTGGAATGGTTCGCGAACAACTACCATTTATTCCATATGAAAATATTATTGCTGAACCTGCCAAACGCGATGTTGGGCCTGCAGTCGGGCTGATAATGGGGTATCTTTCCCAAAAATTTCCGGATGAACCTGTGGTCATACTTTGGAGTGATCATCTTGTCAAAAAAATCGATTTATTTAAGAAAATTGTTTATGAATCGGGTCAGTTTGTGAAAAAAAACGAAAATACAATCGTTTTCATAGGTCAAAAGCCTAGATTTCCATCTGAAAACCTAGGTTGGATCGAAGTTAAAGATGCATTTGAAGAAAGAAACTCTGTACGATTTTGTTCATTTGAATCTTTTAAATACCGACCTGATCTCCAAACTGCAACTGACTACATCTCAAATGATAAATACTGCTGGAACCTTGGATATTTTGTTTCAACGCCAAAATTTATCTACTCACTTTTTCAGAAATATGCACCTGAGATTTATGAGACTACTGAAAAGATTGTTCATGCAGCCTCAGCAGTTGAGTTCTTAAAACTATTGAAAAAACATTTTAAAGAGATGCCAGAGGCAAGTTTTGATGGAGCGGTTCTTGAAAAAATCGATAAATCATCGGCATTTGTGGTAGTTTCAGATATTGGTTGGAGCGATGTTGGAGCATGGGAAGCACTCAAAGAAGCGCTTGAACAACGACGTGAAGATAATATTACAAAAGGAAAAGTACTTCTTGAACACTCACAAAATAATCTTGTTTACAATTATGAAAGTAAAAAAATGATTGTTGGAGTAGATCTTGAAGATATTTTGGTCGTAAACACAGATGATGTCATCTTGGTTGCAAAAAAATCATCAGTTACTCATATAAAAAAGATTGTTGAAGGATTTCAGGGAACAGAAAACGAAAAATTAACCTAAATCAACTCAAAGTTAATTAAAAAAAGTAAATTTATGTCACAAATATCACTAATTTCAGGTTCAACATATCAGCGAACTACTAAAAGAATTCTTGATTTAGCAGGCTCATTGGCATTAATAGTTATATTTATAGTTCCAGCGATTGTAATTGCGATTATTATCAAGATTACTTCAAAAGGCCCAGTTTTTGCCGATGTTCCAGAGAGAATCGGTCAATATAATGAAAAATTCAAAATGTACAAATTTCGTTCAATGATCGCCAACGCACATGTACTGCTTCGCAAAGATCCAAAGTTGAGAGAGCTCTACAAAGAGTATAAAAAAGGAAGTTATAAACTAAAGAACGACCCACGAATCACTCCAATTGGAACTTTTATCAGAAAACACTCTCTTGACGAACTTCCACAACTTTTAAATGTATTAAAAGGCGATATGAGTTTGGTGGGGCCTCGTGCTTATTATCCCGATGAGCTGGAAAATCAACAAAAAGAGTATCCACATGTAAGAAAATTAGTTTCAGATGTGTTGTCAGTAAAGCCTGGGATTACAGGTTTATGGCAGGTAAATGGAAGGTCAAAAATTCATTTTGATGAGCGAATTGTGATCGACGCGAAGTATGTTAAAAGCATTTCTCTTTTTGAGGATATTGGAATTATTTTAAAAACTCCGTATGTTATGCTGACTGGAAAAGGAGCAGTTTAATACTACTTGCAATTCCTTAGCCAAATATTACAATTAATAATCTCACCAAATATATGAAAAATTTACTACGAAGAAACGACTCTGAAAAGGTCATGAGTCCACAAAAACCAAAGTCAAAATTCCGACTTAAGAAAAAAACCATGGCGATAATTGGAGGCTCAATTCTCGGAGTTGTATTGGTAATTGCTATTTTAGGTTATTTTTTTGTCTTCAAACCGGTGACAACAATTCGTGCAAAAGGGATGGAAGTCGTAGAAGTAGCAAAACTTCTCAATCAAGATATAAAAGCAAATGATATTGATTTAGTCCAATCAAGAGTAAAAGAGTTGACAAAAACGTATGAAAGTTTTGAAAATGAAGCCAAAATAGTTTACTGGGCAACTTTCGTGCCATATGTCCAGGATTTTAAAGATGGAGTTGAGGCGGGAAGATATATGATTGCGGCGGCAGATGAGTCCGTAACTGCAATTTATCCTTATGCGGATCTTATCGGTTTTAAACAAGGAGACCAGAATTTTTTTGATAAAAGCGCAGAAGAAAGACTTCAAACTGCAGTCCTAACTCTGGACAAGATGCTTGAGAAAATTGACGTCGTCGCAGACAATATAGAGCAAGCAGAAATTCGGATCGCAAAAATTGATCCGAATAGATATCCTGAAAGAATTGGAGATCAAGAATTACGCTCAAAAATTGTAAGCGCCAAGGATCAATTTGAAGGAATGGCATCATTATTTGTTGATGCAAAACCACTTTTGAAGGAACTTCCACAGATTTTAGGAGCTGAAGAGGAGAAAGAATATCTTGTGTTATTTCAAAATACAGCAGAACGTCGCGCAACTGGTGGTTTTTATACTTTTTATGCCGTTTTCAATATCAACAAAGGAAAGATTACGATCAAAGACTCATCTGATATATACGATCTTGATGACTCAATCTCAAATCATCCTACTGCGCCGCAAGAAATTCTTGATTATCACAAAAATGTTTCACGATTTTACATAAGAGATAGTAATATTTCCCCAGATTTTGTCAAATCCATCAGTTATTTTGATGAACTTTATCAAAACTCGGGTCGAAAAGTAGATTACGATGGGATTATTGCGATGGATTCAAAAGTATTAGTTGATATGCTTCGAATTTTTGGTGACACGCAGGTTAGCGGAATTAATTTCTCAGCTGAGATCGAC
The DNA here is from genome assembly GCA_002796045.1 of Candidatus Roizmanbacteria bacterium CG11_big_fil_rev_8_21_14_0_20_36_8. Classification (GTDB taxonomy): domain Bacteria; phylum Patescibacteriota; class Microgenomatia; order UBA1406; family GWC2-37-13; genus UBA1450. The sequence goes on along the minus strand of PCVM01000005.1, from coordinate 1,427 downwards.
GACCGCTGTGATTGTGCGCAGGCAATTTATACTTTGTTTGATATTGTTGACAGGCCTGTTCCATATTTGAAAGTTGATAGAAAAAGAATTTTAGGAAATTTGATGCTGGAGTTATTTTATAAAGCAGTTGGATTTTCACCATCTAGATATTGGGGGCAACTAGCGCAAACTATGTTTATGAATCTTGATCAAAAGCACATTCTTTTATACCTTACTGATAAAAAAGTACAGGCTGCAGTTGAAAAGATGAATTACGCAGGACGAATCGTGAAAGTTGAAGGAGATTACCTTCACATAAATAGTGTGAATTTCGCAGGCGCTAAATCAAATTTATTTATCGATGAAACAGTAACATCAGATACAGTTTTTGAAAGTGATAAAGTGAAAAGAACAGTAACGATCAAATTCAAAAATCCACACCCAGCTTCAGATTGTAATCTCGAACGTGGTGGACTTTGTCTTAATGCAACGCTTCGAAACTGGATTAGATTTTACGTTCCACAGGGATCAGAGCTGACATCTTTCAAAGGTTCAAAAACTGAAACCAAAACTTATGATGATCTGGACAAAACGGTTTTTGAAGGATTTATGACAGTCGATCCAGAGGGCGTTGCGACAGTCACGATCGAATACATTCTTCCAAATACTATCAAGAAAGATGGGTATAAACTTTATGTTCAAAAGCAACCTGGTGTAGAAAATCAGAAATTAATGGTTAATGTTAATGGAAAAGAGCAGTTTAATGATTTGCTAAAAGAAGATTTAGTCTTAGAATAAGGTTGATTTGATATGATCCAAACGCAATCATGTAAAGCTTTTGTTTTGAAAAGAAAACTTCTTTTGGAAAAAGACATCTCTCTAGCTCTTTTTACTGAAGAATTTGGCAAACTTACAGTACTTGCTAAGGGGGTACGAAAAATAACTTCTCGAAGATCGGCGCATCTTCAATCTGGAAGTTATGTTGATTTGAGATTGAACAAGTACAACGGAATTTATTATGTGCAGTCGTCAAGTCTTATTTCAGGCTTCATGAATCTGAGGACTGAAGATTTTATTGATGTGATTTATTTAGTTCTTCATACATTAAATTCCCTGCTTCCTGAAGAAGTTCCAGAAGTGGAAATTTTTAAAGAAGTTAAGTTATTTTTTATAAAACTTGGGAAAGGGGATAATAAAAAACAAGTTTTGGCGAAGACTCTTTCTAAAATATTACACATTTTAGGATACACAGATCGTGAAAATACTCTTCCAAAACTACTTTCAATAATCGAAGAGCGCAGCGATCGAAAGCTCCCACGTCATGTTATAATGTAAACTTATGGAAGAAATTGTTGCACTCTGTAAAAGACGCGGTTTTATTTACCCTACATCAAGCATCTATGGAGGTCTTGCCAATGCTTACGATTACGGCCCACTCGGAGTTGAAC
>PCVM01000060.1:7770-11407 GCA_002796045.1 Candidatus Roizmanbacteria bacterium CG11_big_fil_rev_8_21_14_0_20_36_8 | reverse complement strand
ATTGTAACATTTTTAATAATGTAGAATTACTAAAGACGAATTACGAATTTCTAATTGACCTAAGTTCTGAATTAGTAGCTGGTAGTTGGTAGTTAGTAAATAGCAATTTAACAGTTTAGCAGTTTAACAATAACCTACCCCCTATCCAACAATTGAATAATAAAAGGTTGTAGGTTAATGAGCATATGTAGAACGATCGCATACCAAATATTGTTCCATTTTTGAGATATATACCCTAGCGCAATTCCGAGAAAAAACGTGCTAATAATGAGAGAAGGCTCTATGTGTACCAATGCAAAGACTATACTTGTGTAAATAAGAGACGAACGTGTAGAATATTTTGATGCTAAATATCTTTGAATAACTCCTCTAAAAAATAGTTCTTCGTGAATTGGTCCAATTATGACAAATGATGAAAACCCCAATAAAACAGTCCACCAACTCGAATCATCAAAAACTGACCACTGAAACTCAATCCCTTTATCAAATACTTCATTAACGACATCACCGAAAAATATATACAAGATGACAATTATCACCACAAGCGGCAATCGCACAAGGAGCGATATAGGAATTAATTTTATAAAAAGCTTGACAGACAACGCACCTTTTGTGACTGCCTTTTGGACTTCTGGCAAGTAGTATTTGAAAAATAAGAAGATAAAAAGCAGCGTGAAAATATCCAGCACAAATGTTTCGATTGAAGATGAGTATTCTTTTGCCCCAAGAAGATATGCTACACCATAAAAAACTCCATAAAAAAATGCTGGAATAATCAAAACTAGCAAAACCTTACCGAGTATACTAAAAAATATCTTTAGGTGTTGTTTCATTTTCACTCCATGACTTTTTCCTCGACACGAGAGTATGTCATGATTTCATCATTACTAAACCATAGATCGACTTCGTATTTGGCTTCATCAAGCTCACCTGACGCATGGAGTAGATTTTTAATTGGTCTTTTTCCGACATTTGCCAAATATGAGGAGTCAAAAGAATAATCACCTCGAATTGTTCCCGGAGCAGATTTCAACGGAAGAGTGTGTCCGACCATCTTGCGGACTAGCTCAACTGCATGTGGCCCTTCTAGGACTACAGCAATTACAGGTCCGGCTGTTATCATGTCGACGAGCCACTCACGGATTTTAAGACCGATCTCATGTGGATCAGCGCTTCCCACTTCATTTATCGGGTCAATGCCCATGTCTTGATAATTCTCAAGAGTCTTGCCGCCCATACCATTTATAAATGTTTCACGACTGGCTGGATAATGTTTGTCTGCGAGTTCTTGACTGACCATCATCATTTTGGCAGCAACAATCTTGAGGCCTACTTTTTCAAATCGAGAAGTAATTACGCCTATCAATCCTCGAGCTACTGAATCTGGTTTGAAGATAACGAGTGTTTGTTCTTTCATAAGAATATTTTTATTAGAATGAAATTGTAATGAATACTAATTCTAACACATTTTAGCCCCCGCCATCCCCAACTACTAGAAACCATAAACCCTGCTTACGATCAGATAAACTTCCTGTTCAAAGAAAATCATCAAATAAAAACCTAGGATCAAATATGGCCCAAATGGAATTTTTGTTTTTCGGCCTCCAAGTTTTAAAAGCAACAATATCGCCCCAACCACTCCACCCGTCACAAATCCTATATACAAAGCCCCGAGTCCTTGCCACATCCCCAAAAATAATCCCATAACGAACGTTAATTTTACATCTCCAAAACCCATGCCACGCCCTTTTGTGATCAGAAATACTAATAAGAGTGGCGCCATCACGATGGCGCCACTCACAATCCCGCTCCAAATATTAGTAAAAATTCCAATATAATTATTTCCCCCAATAAAATATGAAACATATAGTATTTTAACCAATCCGATCAAACCTAATGCTACTTGCATCTCATCAGGAATTATTTGATATCGCAAGTCCGCGAGTAACATGACGATCAATATCCCAGATGTTGTAAGATATAATATATGTGTAAATAAATCTTCCCTAACAAATCCGAGTAAAAAATAGTTCGATAAGTACCAAGTTAATACAAATATCACAGACGTAAATACTTCTGAAAGTGGATACTGAATAGAAAAAGACTTCTTGCAATATCTACATTTCCCCTTTAATAAGATAAATGATATAACTGGAATCAGATCATTCCAACTCAGCTCGTGTTTGCAACTCTCACAATTTGACCTCCCAAGAATGGTTTTGCCGAATGAAAGTCTATCCACAAGTACGTTGAAAAACGACCCGAATATAAGTCCAGATGTGGCAACCAATACGAAATCCATATTTATTAGGAAAATTTGATACCGCTAATGATACAATATGTCTTTCATCAGTATAATATAGATTATGGATATAGCTCTCAAGAAATTGCCCAACGGTCTTCCTGTAATACTAGTAGACACTCATGCTTTCCCATCTGTTTCAACGCTCTTGCTTGTCGGAACTGGATCTCGGAATGAAACTGCAAAAACTAATGGAATTTCGCACTTCTTTGAGCATATGGCTTTTAAAGGTTCGGATGACTATCCGACTTCATTTGACATATCATCAAAAATTGAAGGCCTTGGTGGAATTTTCAATGCCTTTACGTCGAAAGATCATACGGGTTATTATGTAAAAGGCACAAACGTTCATTTTGATGAAATTTCAGATGTAATGTCTCAGATGTTACTACACCCACTTCTCGTCCCTGAGGAAATGGAAAGAGAAAAAGAAGTAATTGTGGAGGAAATTAACATGTATGAGGATATGCCTGCCCGTCGAGTTTCAGATCTTTTTGATGAATTGATTTTTAAAGGCCACGAACTTGCACGCGACGTTGCAGGAACTCCTGAAACTGTACGATCGTTTACGAAAAAGGACGTCCAGGATTACTTAAAAACTCATTATCAACCAACAAACTCAGTGATAGTAGTTGCGGGAGGCCTAAGCAATGGTAACAAAAAATTCACGAACGAAAAATATTATAGCCAAATAGAAAAAAATTTTGGAGGTTGGACTGGTGATTACTTGAAAAAAGAAAATATTTTCAGATTGAAGCAAATTAGAATCAATCTTAAAGTATTGACTAAAAAAACTGAACAGGCGCATTTTTGTCTAGGATACCCCGCTTTCTCATTTTCAGATCCGCGTCGGCATGCGTTAAGTGTCCTTAGTACGATCTTGGGTGGAGGGATGTCTTCACGACTTTTTATCGAAGTGCGAGAACGTCGGGGCCTTTGCTACTATGTTTCAACTGGACGTGAACTTTATTCTGATACTGGATACATCGTGACACAGGCTGGAGTTACAAATAGTGCTGCAAAGGTAAACGAAGCAATTAAAGTAATCATCGACGAACATGAAAAAATCGCCTCAGGTGATTTGAAAGAAGAAGAACTTATAAAAGCAAAGGAACTCTTGAAAGGTCGGCTCCTACTTTCTCTTGAAGATTCGTATAGAGTTGCTGCGCTTCAGGGTACGAGGTATGTATTTGAAAACAAGACTGTCGATCCTTTAAAAATAATTAATAATATTGAAAGCGTGACAATGGAAAATGTATCAAGTCTTGCCAGAGATTTATTCAAAAGAGAACTTCTAAATGTTGCTCTCATCGGCCCTGTGAAAAGATCAGAGAT
>PCVM01000060.1:0-7728 GCA_002796045.1 Candidatus Roizmanbacteria bacterium CG11_big_fil_rev_8_21_14_0_20_36_8 | reverse complement strand
AGCAATCTCACTTGATACAATAGTGTTCCCTAGTTAAATAGATTGACAACAGGGCCTGTAGCTCAATGGTAGAGCAGTAGCCTTTTAAGCTATTGGTTGTGGGTTCGAATCCCTCCGGGCTCACCAAAAGTGAAATCGAAGAATCGGTAGGGGCAAAATTCAAATTCGCTGAGAGTTGCCGTAATAAAAAGAATGAAGAAAAACGCAAAAATTTTAAAGTGCTTTTAGACTTTGGCTAGTTTATCCTGAATTGACGTTTTCCGATTCGCATTTTTGTAAATGATCCAATAAATATAGGTTACAGAAAACGCCAGAAAAACCATCATCAATAAAGCTCGGCGGGGTCCGAAAATATCAGCAGCTCTACCTAAAATGACTGTCATTAGCGCGGCTCCAATACTTCGACCTAGAGATATGAGTGAATTCATGGTCGCACGTTGATTGTTCGCGTATTCTCTTTGGCGCAGCTCATTCTCAGCAACCACGCCGACACCGTAGAGAAATGAGGTACTAGACATAAGAATTGGTGAAAGTATAGTCGGGAACACTAATGAAATTATATTAATAAATTTATCAAATAAACTTTGCAATAATTTGGCTGTTTCCGACTTCATTTTATTCAATATTTTACCGCTAAAATAAAGTCCAGCTGAGGCACCCACATTGGATACAATGTTGGCAAATCCGATTGCCCATATTGGCCAGATCGTGTTATAAAAAGCACCGCGAAATTGGTATGCAAGTTCATCTAAAGAATTAGCGAGTATAGAGGCAAGACTTAGCAGACGAAGTTTTTTGTTGGTCATAAACAGAGTCAAAGCTTCATGTAGGTGAGCATAGATATTTGTGTTCTCTTTGTGGCGTAAGCGTGGCTCGATAAATTGAAAACTTACGATAAGCATAATTACTTGCGATAATACCGCTAACCACATAACGTACGTAAAGGAAATACTTGCAATCAAACCACCAATGACGGCGGAGAGTGTGAGTCCATTAAACTCATGAGAGCTGGTTTTCCCCAGATGTTCTTTATATTCTCCTTCTTTGCCATCATCGGCAAGCGTGTCATATAAAAATGCTTCGTTGTTCCCGCTGTAAAACGCCCTGGATACGCCTTCCAAAATTGCCCCGATTACCAAGAACCAATAAGAAAGGCCAATGGCATAGAAAATAAAGGCGACTACTCGAGCACATGATCCTAAAATTATGGTATATCTTCGACCAACCCTATCTGACAGAATGCTTGTAGGGACTTCAAAAAATGCATCGCTCAGCATAATAACGCCGAAGATGCTGGTTCCCAGAGTATATGACCCAGAAACTTTAGCGAAATAGATAATTGCTAAAGGCGCGAAAAAAGTAAAGCCAATGAGGAAGTTAAAGATTGATAATAGGCGAACATTTTTGCGGTACATAATGATATAGTATATTACTTGTGCTCGCGAAGCGAGCAAAAAAATCGCGCGCGCAAAAAATAACGGAAGCGCGGCGGGTGGGGGGCGCCGCGCTGAAGTAGCGAGGCCGCCACAGGCGGCCGAGCTAACAACCTGACATGAAATGAGTTCGAATTTTGTTAAAAACGTTCACCATTTGGTTTTCACTCGTAGCAAAGTCGTCTTTTAGCGCGACAAATGGGTCTAATTTATGTGTTCCAGAAAATATTTGATAGTTCCCATAACTTCCTCCAAATTGATCGTATTCTCATCATTTTAACCAGTTGCTCTTGTAACGCAAGCATCTCGGTTTCAATCTTTGCAAGGTCTTCTTCCATGTAGCGAATAGCTGTCTCTGAACCTAGAATATGAATTCTATCTGCAATCAGGCGAGAAGAATTTTCAAGCTCTATAATTTTCTTTTCAATAACCAATTTGTCTTCTTGTGTATTCTCCCGCCGTTTTGCCCACTCTTGCATCACGGCTTCCATTAGCTTTTCTGCATAGTCAGGCTCAAACTTTAACCCCTTCACAAACTCTGCAATAGTGCTGTCAAAGTCTCCTTTTGAAACTCTAAAGTAATGTCCCCGCTTATTACAGTGGTATGCAGGATAGTACTTACCCATCTTGCCTCGTGAAGCACTACCAAAAAGCGGTTTTTCACACTCTGGGCACATGACTACGCGCTTAAACGGAAAGTCTTTATTTCGTGCTCCTTTATTGATCAGGTGTTCTGGTGGTCTTTTTTTATATAACTTGATCCCGTCGGTTTCTTCAAAAAGTGTACGCTTCCCTCTGTTTGCTTTGTTGTAGGTTTCCATCGACACCAAACCTTTAAACTTTCCTTTTATAGCTCGTCCTTGTGTCCAGCTTTCGATATTAATCCCTGCATAAATAGGGTTTTGGATAAATCTCCAGAACTGTTTTAGATTTAATTGGCATCCTCCAATTTTGCCAATCACCTGTTTTTTGTCATTTGGATTTCTTCTATTCTTACTACGAGTCGTAAAACCCATACTATTGATCTCTTCAATAATTTCGTTATCAAAACTTACTTATATGAATGTTGTGTGACAGGGCGAATCGTTCAATTTGTTCTTTTTGTGCATCTGGTGAATCTCCTTGCAACCCTTGTTTGATAGATGAGATTCTAATTGCTGCAACTGCATTTTCTTGGACAGGTAAGTTGTTCATCTCTTTGCTACATTTGCTAAATTTGTACCGTACTTATCGATCAATTTATCAATGAGTAAATTTGCTACTATAGTCAGTCTTTCTTCGGTAGAAAGTTCACATACTTTTACTCTGGTTTTATCTGTTTTTTCAACTTTTCCTTTGACTTTTTTCATATCAAATTGCGTATTTTAACTATGTGTATAATGATGGTTTATATAAATATACTGATAGTGTCAATAGCAAATTTTCATTCTTTTTATTGTTTAATGTTATACTTCATGTATGGAAAACCCCGATCAAATCAAAATTAGAGAAGAGATAGGTCGAAAGATCAAGCAGATCAGAACTGCAAAAGAGCTCACTCAATCTGAGTTAGCGACACTAGCAGGAGTAAGTGAAAACTACTTCGCCATGATTGAAAGAGGAGAAGTCAATTTTACCTTTGATAAGTTGTTTAAGATTATTAAGGCACTAAAAGTAAAATCTTCTCAGATTCTGCCGTTTTAATTGCTATTTAATCAATCCTAAGGTGCTTGGTTCAGGAAAGCCCTGAAAAGCTATTCCCCATAATATTAAAATTATCACAGATGTGATTGCAGAAATAACATAGTAATTGCCAATCGGGCTGATTTTAAGCTGTCTCCAGAATGACTTCCTTAAGAGGGGTAAAATGCCTAGTGCTAATAGGTAGGTTATTAATATAATAACACTTTGAGCTTCTATACAACTAAGAGCCACTAGACCCCCATGAGAGATAGCAACAAGAGTAAAAAGAACATCTTTTTCTTTAATGCTTTCTTTTAGATTGTTAAAGAAAATTAGGAAAAATATTATCCCAAAGTAACTTGCCCAAATAATGTAGTGACTTAAAATCTCATCGTAAAAATAGATTATGTCGTTCAATAGTCTCTCTGCGGGTAAACTGCTCAACTGGTTAGCAACTGTATGCATACCATACCCAACTGCAAACATTGTAAGGAAAAGTACGGCAATTTTTCGATATATGGTATGGTGAATATTTTTTAATATCCATAATATAGATAACGACCAAGGAACAAAAAGAAGTAGTTCCAAAACCTGTTGTAGTTTCATGAAGTTGCCAAAATATGTATCAGGTACTAGTTGCCCGATGCCAAGCATAAAGAAAAAAATGAGGGTATTGAGTTCTAGCTGATGTTTAGTTTTCATATCTTTCTTACATTTTAACAGCATATTTATAAATTTCAGAATTTTCATTTTCTAATTCTAAAGTCATTTCCCTTCCCATTCCCTATAGGCTTTGATATACTTCTCTCCAAAGTTGCCTAATAAAATGTCCAGCCCCCAATTTACTGCACAGTTAATTGAGTGATATACGGGACAGTCTTCCAACCATATTTGAGTGCATACTGATTGGGACTGAGCATCTCTGTCCCTTCATGAGGCCTCGCCTCATTGTAGAAGTTAATCCACTTTTCTGCTTGGTAAAGAAACGAGCCAAGATCTGGATACTTCTGTCTTCTCACTACCGCGTGTTTGAATTGACCAACGAATCTCTCGGCGTAAGGATTGTCAGTGGGTGTTCCAGCCCTACTCATACTGGGAAGTAATCCCTTCTCAATCACGAGGTCAATGGTTTTTCCTGCTCCATACTGTTTGCCTTGATCAGTGTGCCAGATGTAGAGATCATCCTGTTCACTCATGCTGTTAATGGTGGCATGTACCAAGTTAGCTTTCATACTGTAGTCAAAGATGAGTGACAAGATTTGTCTGGTTTGTTTGAGTAGGGCAAAACAACCTCGCAGAATTGATCCATCCAGTAGTCTAAACTCAAACATGTCGGAGAAAACAATACCCAGGTCAAATGATTCTTTCATATCTGGTTCATTAGCTCGGTTGGGCTGAGCGATGGTGGTTTTACCATGATAGTGATATTTCTTACTCCTTCTTCTTGCCTTGATACCATATTTGTTCATCACTCGTAGCACTCGCTTCTTGTTGGTGCCAAGGAGAGGTGCCAACTTCTTGTGACCTAAAGTGTCATCAATATCATCATGCAACTTAGTAATTTGTGTAGATAACTGTTTGTCTTTGTACTCCAGCCTTGAGTGGTAGTACCAGGACTCTCTGGAGAACAGGAGTGCTCGAGCAATGATTGATTTGGTATACGTCGGGTTGTCAGCGAGAAGCTGGTAGGCGACCAGTTTACGCCCAGCTACGCTACTCTTAACAACCCCCCGGCTTTTTTTAGTATCTCCAGTTGGGTCGCATACTCACCAATGATGCGTTTGAGCTCTTCTGGTGATTGTCCTGGTTCGTAGCCTTGGGAAATAGCACGAGCCGATGGACTGCGTTTGTCAGCAAACAGCGTTTCGGCTTGCTTGAAGAATTCATCTCTCCAGCGATTAACCACCGAGCGAGTAACGGCATACTTGCGACAAACTGCCTCAATGGTGGTATCTCGCTGCAGGCTTTCCAAAACTACTTGCAGCTTCTGCTGCGACGTAAACGTCCGCCTCGTAATTGACGACATACAAACCCCCTTTCAGTAACTAGGCCACACGTGTTATGTGTCCCTTAATCACCTATGTAGTATAGCGGGGGCTGGACAACCATTACCCAGCGAGAACTTTTTTGAACAGATGAAATGATCTCCCTTTTGGAATTAGTACACATTTGCAGTAATATATATTTATATGACAACAACTGAAGCCTTAATCAAAAGAATTGAAGTAATCGAAAATCGAAATAAGAAAGTAGAAATTGATAAAGCATGGGAGGGTAGCTACACTCGCAGAGCACTTATTGTTCTATTTACATATGCTTCAATCGGTATCTACATGTGGGCAATTGGCGTAGAAAACCCCTTAATTAACGCCGTAATCCCTGCGCTAGGATTTAGTCTATCAACCCTATCTTTACCTTTTTTCAAAACTTGGTGGATAAAATTGAATAAGTGAAAATCACCCTAGCCGACTAGGGTATTCTTTTATTTCTTTTTGCCTTGTATACGCTATAATTAGCATAAGTTTGTAGTCTCTTTATTCTTATCAACTACCCCGACCTTACGGTCGGGGTATGCTGAAATGCTCGCTTCGCGAGTTTAAACGGAATATCCCTTTATCCCACGATCTAACGATCGGGGTTTTAAGCGAGCATTATAAATAAGAAAGAAACTTATTTCCTCACATATACTATATATGGGGGGATAGAGGAAGAAGGAGCGGAGAATTTATTCATATCAGTTCAAAGAATAGTATAATGTTTTTAAAGATTATGAAAAACGCAGCTATATTCCATGGTACAGGTGGAACACCAAATCATTTTTGGCACCCATACTTAAAAAAGAACTTGAAAAAATTGGTTATGATGTTTGGTTACCTCAACTTCCTGATACCGATAACCCAGACATTAAAAAATGGTTACCATTTGCCCTAGAAAACAGAAAATATGACCAAGATTCTGTTTTGATTGGTCATTCTGCAGGCAATCCATTGATTTTAAGTATTTTGGAGAATTTGGAAGTGAAAGTAAAATTAGCTATTATGGTTGCAGCATTTTCAGAGCCAAACGATCTTGATATTGAAAAAGAGCCAATTCTTCAAGATAAATATAATTGGAATAAAATTAATAATAACTGTGAACATACAATTATTATTAATTCAGACAACGATCCTTGGGGATGCAATGATGTTGCAGGACTAAAGATTTTCAAGAAATTAGGCGGAGATCTTATTATTAGACATAGACAAGGTCATATGGGCTCCGATGCATTTAAACAGCCATACAAAAAATTTCCATTGCTAGTAAGCTTAGTAAGATCTTTTGAATAACATGACAAGTTTTTACAAAAAAAAATCCGCAGGTAGCTGTTGGCAACTACCCACGGATTAGTATAACTTACTCTGACTCTTTCAAAATCTTGTGCCCTTTCATCTTTATCAAGTTACACCTGAGAGAGGATGTGAAATAGATTAAGATGGGTGAATACCCCTAATAATATTGTAGATTGTCCTAGTAAAAAGAGTATTATTAAACTATGGACAAAACACTTTACCTAGCCGAATTAGCAGTTATTAATACATACAAAGCAAAAAAAGATGATGTTGCGAAGGCCAAAAAACTTGAGGGCAAGCTAAGAAGTTATTTTCTTAAAAACTCTAATTTTGTTGAATTTACAAATTCACCTGAAATTTCACTTTTTATGAATTTCAAATGGCCTTTTTTCCACACCAATAGAAATTTAGTTGATAAAAAAACAAATGAATCTATTGAACTAATAAAAGAAGACTTTGTTAAAACCTATGTAGATACAACAATGTGTTTAATTGAACATGAAACCAACCAACGATTTAAACATTATAGATATAAATTATCAAACAATTTAAAAGAGATAATAAACAAGCAAACATTGGTTTGTTCAAATTCTACTGGAGACAATATCTTAAGTTATTTAGAAAATCCTGTCTTTTATAATAACAATGAAGTAATAGGCCACGTAATTTCTCACGAAAGTTTTGTTTATATCTATTTAGATGATAACGAATTCAAGGATTTCGTAAGTACAAAATTAACATTGGTTCAAAATGAAAAATAAAATTATATTATCAATCTGTCTTGTGTGATAGCCATTATTGTAGGATATTTAACTTTACTGGTTTACCAAATTAAACAAAAAGGCCAAATATATAGTGATTGGGGATGGGAAGACAAGAATTTTAAAAATATTTCTGGAGTTATTGTTGAAATAAACGATTATGATAAAAACCTAGCTTTAGAAAAATACACAAGTAAAGGATTCACATCTTTATCAAATCTTGTTTTAGCTACTTACGCCGACAACTCAGAACCAGAGTATTATTATCTTTTAAATGATCCAAGTGTTCATAAAATAGGATTATTGGATCTTAACCCAAAAGATGTTATTGGCAGATGTGTATATTTATATGCCATGTCTGGTAAGCCTTTAACCAGCGAGAAGAAAGATTATATAGACAAACTTCAAATGCTGTTTATTAGGGTATATAGAATTACTGATCGCACAAACTGTTACGAGAATAGGATTCCAAAAGACTTAATGTTTAATGATGTCATGTCAAGTACCTAATTTAGTAGACAGTTAAATGAGAGATATTAGGGA
>PCVM01000033.1:5303-7309 GCA_002796045.1 Candidatus Roizmanbacteria bacterium CG11_big_fil_rev_8_21_14_0_20_36_8 | reverse complement strand
ACAGCTTCAGTAAGTTTTCCACCATCTTCAAATCCCACATATCCTGGAGGAGGTCCTAATAGTTTTGCAACTTCGTGACGCTCCATGTACTCGGTCATATCAAACCTTATCACAGCTTCTTCATCATCAAAAAGCACCTCAGAAAGTGATTTGGCAAGTTCTGTCTTTCCTACTCCAGTAGGTCCTAAAAATACAAAACTCCCAATTGGCCTTTTTGTATTTTTAAGTCCAGCGCGTCCACGACGAACAGCTTGCGCGACTGACGTCACAGCTCTCTCTTGGCCAATCATTCGTTTGTGAATTACATCTTCAAGCTTAGTGAGTTTGTCGCCCTCTGACGAGCCAATTTTTGAAATTGGAATCCCAGTTCGCTTTGCAATAATATCCTTGACAATTGCTGGTGTAACCTCAGTGGTCGTCTGAGCTTTTTTTAAATTGTATTCATTTTTTTTATCATCTAGCTTAATCTGAATTTCTGCGACTTTTGACCTGGCAATTCTCGCCTTTACTTTTTCACCCTGCTTTTCATCTTCTACAACTTCTTGATTGATCTGCGATATCCTGTCTGACAGAGATTTTATCTCTTCAGGAAGCGATATTAGAGGCAATCTGACAGCAGCTGCTGCCTCGTCCATCAAGTCAAATGCCTTGTCTGGTAAAAATCTATCTCCAATATATCTTTTGGAAAGATTTACACAAAGTTCGGTAATTTCATCTGAAATTTTAACTTTGTGAAAAGACTCGTATTTATCTCGCACTGCCTTCAACATTTTGATTGCAGCTTCAACATTTGGCTCTGGAACAACCACTGTTTGAAATCTTCTCTCGAGTGCTGCATCTTTTTCAACATATTTTCGATATTCAGTAATTGTAGTTGCGCCGACAAATTGCACCTCACCGCGAGCTAGAGCAGGTTTGATAAAGTTTGATGCATCAAGCGTTCCATCTCCACTTCCCCCAGCACCAACCATCGTATGCATCTCATCAATAAACATGATGACTTCACCCTTGCTGGCTTTTAGCTCATCAACGATTTGCTTCATACGTTCTTCAAATTCTCCCCTGTGTGACGCTCCGGCTACTACTCCCGCAAGATCAAGTTGAAGAATTCTTTTGTTAAGGAGACTTTCGGGAACTTGTTGATCAACGATCCTCTGTGCGAGTCCTTCAATCACCGCCGTCTTTCCAACCCCAGGTTCACCGATAAGTGCTGGATTGTTTTTTATCCGTCTTGAAAGAATATGAACCACTCTTTCTATTACTTCTGATCGCTCAACTACTGGATCAAGCTCTCCACGGGACGCCTTGGCTGTTAGATCGATTGTATAAAGATCAAGTGCTGATTTCTTTTTTTCTTTTTCCACCTTTTCGTTCTCTGCAGATAATCCCTCTTTTTTTCCAGTAATTTGTTTGTTAATTTCCTCTTTTGTTACACCAAGTTTTACGAGCGTTCTGGCCCCTACTCCTTCTCCTTCATCAAATAATGCAAGCAGTATGTGTTCTGGAGAGATAAACTCAAACTTAAGATTTCGAGCAACAAGAAGTGATTTTTCAACAATTTGTTTTACGCGCGGTGATATTTGCGGAGCAGATATCGAATTTTCTTTTTTATATATTTTTGCAAGTTCCTGCTCGACAATCTGCGGTTGGACTTTCATATCAACCATTAATTTGTATATTCTGCTGTCTGCAAGAAGTCCATGAAGAATATGCTCACTATCTACAAACTCATTCTTCAAACTTCGAGCCATATTTTGAGCTTCTACAAAGACCTTGTTTGATCTTTGAGTCAGATGCGTCATCACGTCAAGCTCTGAGCGCTTATTAGTCGTAATTGTAGAATCTAAAACTTTACTTACTTGAGGGGGGGTTGGAGGAGTCCCAATGCCATTGAAAGATTGGACAGACTTTTGTACCGTAACTGGTTGATCAAGAACTACCTTTTGGGGCGTTGTGTCATCTTGTGGCACATCCACGATTGCATTTGGATCCTGTTTCTTTATAAA
>PCVM01000033.1:2816-5277 GCA_002796045.1 Candidatus Roizmanbacteria bacterium CG11_big_fil_rev_8_21_14_0_20_36_8 | reverse complement strand
TATGAGAAAGTATTTACCAAAAGTCAACACAAGTGTCTTCACAATTATTTCAATAATAATAGCTTCAATTAGCATATTGTCTTTTGCTAATAAAGTGAGAGCGCGCGAAGCAGAATTTGATAATGGGTACGAGTCAAATTACCCATCAAATTATAACGATACAGTTTCACAGAAAAGTGATAAAGAGTTATTAAATATAATACTTGATCTTCTTGATTCGAATAATGATTCAACAACAGTTCCTACAACAATCCCAACTACCAATCCATCTCCTACACGCTCCTATAATCCCCAACCCACGAGCACTACTTCGGCCCCTCCTTCAACCTCATTTACGGCTTTCAGACAATGCAATTATAGAAATAACGTTTTAAAAACAAATGCTGACGGAACAACTTGTAGTATCTGCCGCGCCGGCTGTGGACCAACAGCTGTTGCGACCGCACTTAGTATTTTTGGGATTTCAGCTGATCCTGTGGAAATTGTAAAGAAATACTCTCAAAATAATTTATTTATTAGTTGTGAAGGAACCAACTTGAATGATGCTAAGAAAATATTCGAAAGTTATGGTCTTCGAACTTATCCACATCTGAATAAAGACCAAAAATCAAGCTTATTTGCATCAGAATCAGGATTTCGGATCGATGAAGTAGCGATAGACATCCGAAATCAAGTAAAAAATGGTTGGGTTGTTTTTGCCTTATTGAAAATGTGCTCAGGAGGTTGTAAACATTTTACGATTATTACAGATATCGACTCACAAAATAGAGTAACGTCATACGACCCATATTATGAACCACCTGAATCATCAAAGACGCCAATAAATTACTCATCACGAAGTTTTCAACCTTTATACCTTTATGCATTTGCAGTTCGTAGATAAATAATATGGATTACATAAATCACCACAAAAAAATTGTTATTGCCACACTCTTCGTACTCCTTCTAATATTGATTCTATTTCTAGTATTTCTTAACTCTCAATCAAAAAAGGCAGAACCTTCAATTCCGAAGTCTCCAGCATCACTTTCTATCACTCCTAAGGTAAACATTTCTCCAACCGAACAAAGTGGCCCAACTGAAAAAGCTACTGCGGCAATTCCATTCACCGGTGTGAAGGATGGCCAAGAATTTACAGATGCTGAAATTGAAAAAATTGAAAGTGATCGGAAATTCCGAAACAGTCTCCCAATAAATGGAGCATATTTCCAGCTCGGATACGATTACCAAGAAAATAATATGGTCGTCCGATTATCCGATCCAAAAAGTGAGACTAGACCAATTTTTGAAAAATGGATAGAAGTAAACCATCCCGATATTCCTCTTAGTAGTATTGTCATGGCTGACGAGCTTGACGCGGAAACACAAAATAAAATTTTTAATGAAAGAACAAATTCAGTAAATTCAAATAATTATAATTCAGCACAGAACAACGCAGCAAATTCAAATTCAAACCCCAGCTCAGAACTTCAATCGGAGCGAGCCATGCTTGCAATCATCGGTGAAATTCTAAATGGCTCACTAAATAATGAGACTGGAAATATTACTTCAACTCCAATTGCAACTCCGATAGCAAATAGCCAACAACCAACAACAACGCCTAGCCAATCACTTCCGCCATCATCAAACTATACTCCAACGACCCCAACTGGCGATTATCCAAACTCATATATCAACCTGGCAAAATCCTGTCTAATAAATAAAAGCGCGTATGAACTTGCTTCATCATACACTGGTGTTCCTTGGCAAATCATAGCGGGAATTCATTTTGTTGAAGGCGGCTGTAATGCTCAAAAATCTTGTGTAAGTGGTAGAAAACTCGGTGCAAATGAACCGGATCTTTATGGAAATTGTTCGTCAACAAGCACGGTCGGTAAGCCTGTAGCTATTGGTCCTGGCCAGTGCGGATTTACCAGTCTGTCAGACAGTTGTATATATGGAGCGAATCATCTAATAGGAAAGATTGGGAAAATACCTGAGACTATTCAGGAGCTCGCCAAATCTCTTGGGAGATACAATGGCACAGGAAATGCCAACTGTGGTCGGGTGAATGCTTCAATGCCATATTGCCCCGCCCCTTACGAAGGATACGATCATATATATCCCTTTAGTAAATATGACTCAATTCATCAGAATATGTATCTGGTATATTGCGCGGATTATACAAAATGTAACCCACCGAAATCTTATGAAAGAATAGGGGTCTTGACGATTGCAAATATTTTATCAAACTTATGATCAGTAAAATTTTTCAAAACAAATACATAGTCATCGGAATTTTAGCAGTAGTATTAATATCTTTAATATTAATATCTACGGTCTTTCAAAAAAATAACATCAACGTTCCGATACTAAATCCCAAGCCTACTGAAATTATTTCAAAAGATATTGTACTTGAAAATATTTTAACAATAGATAAGATTCCGACAATTCCAGAGTCGGAAGGTTATGGACTAGATGC
>PCVM01000033.1:769-2805 GCA_002796045.1 Candidatus Roizmanbacteria bacterium CG11_big_fil_rev_8_21_14_0_20_36_8 | reverse complement strand
AAATCAAAAATTCTGTTTCAGAAATCCAAAAACTACAAAATTCACTTCCTTTCCAAAAGACATTTACTTCATCAACAGGAAAGGAAATTGAAATCTATTTACCTGACAATAAACTTTCTGAAAATAAATGGACGCAGACGGTCCATATTTTTGGTATCGATTATCAGATTGAAGAAAACGATGAAAAATACGAATCTGAGAGAAAGTCTTTTCAAGAATCAGCAGAAATT
Organism: Candidatus Roizmanbacteria bacterium CG11_big_fil_rev_8_21_14_0_20_36_8; assembly: GCA_002796045.1. Taxonomy (GTDB): domain Bacteria; phylum Patescibacteriota; class Microgenomatia; order UBA1406; family GWC2-37-13; genus UBA1450. Next base: position 2,575 of record PCVM01000033.1, on the reverse strand, counting down.
GTTTTCTCCTACCTCAAGTCAAATGGGGTGCTTCCTGAGAAAGTATTGGTGCAGTGGGGAGATCGCTCATTTATCCAAGATCGATCACGACTCTGGTTATCCTCCATTGACTGATACCAAGAACATACATTACAATGAATATTATGCGTCCATACCTCTCAAAAATCACCTCCGGAATCGGCAAAGCTTTCAACACTATGAAGCAAATTGTTGTTTTTGTAACTGTAATTTTGGCAGTTGTGATACTTTTCAACTACTTAAAAACCGGTGAAAAGATCAATATAAATGAGGCGGAGGAGATGAATCTCTCAGAAATATCTACCAAGATAATGGAGCTGGAAAAGGATACGTCAGAAAATGGAAAACTGTCTCTTTTTGTTTATCAAAATGGAATGTGTAATTTTTACGGTCAGGGATGTAGTGAGAAATATGGAAATGCTGAAAATCAAAATAATGGAATGATAAATAATGTAGCAAACCTCATGTCCGTGCCATATGAATATCCGCCAGCTAGTGCGATCGGCTGGCTACAAGAATCAGTCCAAGACGCGGGATTTGTCCCTGCAACTTACGCCTACTCCGGAGTCGGATTTTCCTCACTTTCCGGATATATGCATATCTGGAAACTATTCCAAGAACTATCCTTCATCATCCTCGTCCTCATCATGATCACGATCGGATTTCTCATCATGTTCCGGGTAAAGATCGGTTCTCAAGCTGAGATCGGGATCCAAAATGCACTCCCCAGGATCGTGATCGTCATGCTCCTCATCGCATTCTCATTCCCAATCGCCGGGTTTTTGATTGATATGATGTATTTTATTCTCGGACTTGGAGTCCGAATACTTTTTGATGTTTCATCCCCTGGGGCAACTGCAGCCCAGGCAAATGACCTGGTTAGTGGCTACTTCAATGCGAATATGGGACGACTGTACCCAAATGAGATTAATTTCGTGGGTCTTGGAGGAAGTATGTTCAATATGGCACCAACAATCGTTAAGGGTTCTGTCAACGCTATCGGGTTCTATTTTATAATTGCGTATGTAAAACAAATAACGACTGTAATCAATACTGTTGTTAACGCTATGACTGGTTGGTCATTCTTAGGATCAAGTCTTGGAAATGGTCCGCTATTTATAATTGGAGCATTACAATCTGCTTTATTAATTTTTCTTTTCCCTCATATTCCTGGCTTTATTATTGGTCTAATTTTTTTACTTACTTTATTACTTTTTATATTTAAAGTATTCTTCATCCTTTTATCTTCATATTTAAAAATCATACTTTATATTATTTTCTCCCCAATAATTCTTCTTTTTAGTGCTCTGCCTGGAGTGGACACTATCGGATGGTGGTTCAAAAATCTGATTGGCGAGCTACTGGCTTTCCCAACTGTGGCAATAATCCTAATGGCTGGTCGTGCAATCACTTCAATAAATAACGTTGCCCCAAAGATATATGGACATGCTTACGATTTTAAATTCGATTTTTGGATAATGCACTTTAGAACATCTTTAGCCCCCCAGAATATTCAACCATTAAAACTTCCATTTCTACACGGATTGTCCACTACAGATCTAAATGCCCTAATCGGTTTCGGACTGATATTAATGATCCCTGACTTTATCAAAATGGTAAAGGGTTGGGTAGGTGTCAAGGAAAGTGGACTAAATCTCGGAATAGGATCTTTCTTTGCTGGAGCTGGAATATTCACCTCAGCAACTGGTGCAGTCGGACAGATAGAAAGCTTGAAGACTGGAATTATGGGACGCGACCCTATGGAGAGACAGAAGGGTATAATCGACT
>PCVM01000033.1:0-385 GCA_002796045.1 Candidatus Roizmanbacteria bacterium CG11_big_fil_rev_8_21_14_0_20_36_8 | reverse complement strand
TTTCCACTTTTAATAGTGGTTTACAAATATTCGCAGTAGTCTTGTTAAGACAGCCTTTATTAGGATCAGCCATTCCTGAAAGAAATGTTTTATTACTCACCAAACAAGCTACGCAATAATTACTGTCAGAGATATTTCTACATGCCGTATCTATGCATCCAAGACGAGATTCCTTAATTGGTATTTTTTTGCAAAAACTCCCTGTAATTAATTTTGGATCTGAGCCCGCTTGAACGCTTACTCCTTTAATATCTGAGCTTGCGATTGCCTTTTGAGAACTTTGACCATTGTCTCCTAATCGGTAATCCAAAGTTTGATCTGGATCAACACACTGACATTTATAATCAGCATATTCGTTATTGTACAACTCCCAATCTCCATTCTC
>PCVM01000079.1 GCA_002796045.1 Candidatus Roizmanbacteria bacterium CG11_big_fil_rev_8_21_14_0_20_36_8 | reverse complement strand
TACTGCGTGCGGATGCAGAGGCTGGAGCGATACAAAGGATTGCTGAGTCTGCAAATAAATATTTTGATGTGAAAGCTCAAGCCTGGGAGAGATTAAGGGTTTCTGAGGCCGTTTTAAAAAATAATACCAAATACGTAATCCCAACAAATGGAGACCTCGTCAATGTATTAAATCTCGAAGGGCAGAGTACCTTTACGCCAATAAAACACAAGTAAATATCCGCTGATTAAAACTGCGCAAACTATCCAAATAAGGAAGACAGTCTTCCATATATTTGTTGAGCTATCTTCTTCATCAGGCTCAATTATTGGAATCGTTCTTTGATCGCTTTCGCCGAGAATTTCAGGCGAAATATTTTGAGATTGAACAATTGTTGTTGGAATAATAAAAGAGTCGGATTGAACCAGGCTTTGTTGAACTGAGTCAGCAGGCGTGGGTTGTGGTTCCCAGTAAGTGCCTGTCGATCTATAGGCGGCATAATGAGTTGGAATAGGGGTTGGGGTTGATGTGGCACCAAGCATCGGTGTAACAGTCGGCGTGAGAGGAGTAAAATCTATTAAAAAAGAAAGGGTTGAGGCATCTTCGATATTATCATCCCCATCTATTGAAAAGTATTTAACAACATAAAGCCCATCTGTTGAGAACACAACTTTATCGGTGTAATTTATCCATTCGCCAGAGTTGATTTTGTAATAAGTGTTTACGACTCCAAGCGATGAAGCTTGTTCATCAAGCGCAGTTAATATTAATTCGGCGGCAGATGTGTAAATATTATTTGTATGAAGCGATCCAGAAAGTGCAGCTGTCGTAACTGGCGAGATCCTGTCTAATTGCTCTCCCAGAAGAGTGAATTGCGATAAGTGATTTATAGAAATAGTAGCTGTTTTTAAATCGGAATTAATTAGTGTTTCTTCTTTTACCCATTGGTCATTTGAATTTGAGCGTGAATAAATAGAAAGAGAGTCAGCGACATACCTCGATGTGTTAATTTGAGAAAAATCCATAGTCAGCTGCCAAGGTTTTGAAAATGTGGTAATTTTATTCCCAAAACCATCATGGATCGAGACGTCAAGAATATTTTCAATTGACCGGCCCGAGAGATCGTTTTTGGCCGGCAGGATGTCAGATTGGACGACCATATCTCGTGATGAAAAGTTTTTTGGAAAAACGAGTTTATGACGATGTAGATAAAACTGACCGCCGTTTGTAGTAAGAGTTGTTCTAATCTTATTCAATGGCTCATCCCAAAGGTAATTTCCAAGCTCACTTCTATTAAAAGGGTCAATGATCCCATCAATTAAATCATCTTCAAAGTCGCCATCTTCATCAATGTCTTGAATAACAAAAAAATGAATGTGTGGATAATCTGATGCGCCTGACATGCCTAATGCGCCAATAGGATCACCTTTCATAATCATTATCGGATCCACAGTTATTTGAGTCTCTTTAAGATAATAGTATCGTGTCTGGTAGCCATTTCCATGGTCTATTGCGACAGCTTTCCCACACATGCCACAATTCGTCAACAAACGAGCGCTTCCATCCCCGGCAGCCAAAACCAGACTATTTGATTTCGCTCCAGCCCAAGCGCTCCAATCGTATGTATTTGTGATTGAGTAATCATCATTTTCTATTCGGAGAGCAGCCTCATGAAAATCAAGCCCATAATTTGTATACTCCCATGGAAGTTGGAGAAATCCTGAGACAATTTCATCACCTGGCTCAACATGTACTAGGTATAATTGTCCAATCTCAGCCGTCATGATTCTGACGCTATCTACTTTTACCGTTGTGCTACAGAGATCGTGTTTGTATGCCACTCTGATGTTAATCTCATCTACCCAGTCAGCTTGAGAGATAAACTGAGTTATTTCAAGAGGCGCTACCGTATTGATTCCACACCCCGTACTATAACGAAATGAACCGCCGGTCGGATAAGTCCCAGTTATTTCAATATTATGTGAAAAAGTGATCGGTCCGGCCCCGTCTGGAGTGCTGCTTAGAAAAACTTTACCACGAGAATATGGAACAGTGATAGATTTGTAATAATAAGTTGCGCTAAGATTTGGAGTTCCAACGAAGCCCATGTTGTCATGGACCGGATAAGCATGTGTAAGGGTTTCTGGAGCAGCAAAAATAACTTTTGGTAGAAAAAAAAGCCCAAACATTATAAATGTCGAAAAACTCCAGACGTCCTTATTCATATGTGGTTATAAGTATAGCTTATCTATATAGTCGGCTGTTTTCAAATCTCTTGATATAATCGTATATATGGCAGTTATTAATAGATTATTTAAGAGAGATTATGAAGCTGTCGACACATTTGATGTCGGCATGGTTTTAAATGGTCCTGAAGTCAAATCTGTCAGATTGGGTAATATCCGTCTTGAGAGTGCATTTGGAAAAATCATAAATGGAGAAATTTATCTTATCAATTCCGAGATTCCACTTTACAGGTTTGCTAAAGTGGAGAACTATGAGCCTGCTAGAAAGCGAAAGTTGCTCCTTAATAAAAAAGAAATCTTAAAAATATTTACAAAATTAAATACAGGTGGGAGATTGACTTTGATACCTGTCGCATGTTATAATAAAGGTCGTCGGATCAAGCTTTCCCTTGCTGTAGCGCGCGGTCGCGGAGAGATCGCAAAAAAGAAACTTGAAAGACTGGAAGATATTAAAAGAGAAGAAAAAAAAGATATGAAAGAATTCATGAAGAGTTAAATAAATGGGGATGACAAGGCTTTGACGTGAAGATATGCACTTTTACAAATGGCAAGGACGCACCTATGCGTTAAATGGAAAACATTAACTGCAAATCTCAAAGAAGAAATGCAGTCTATTGTCTCAACAGCTCTTGCAAAATTGGAAGGAAAGATGCCTTCGGCTTCTCAATTTCAATATGCTTTTGCTGCTTAATGCAGTAGATTTCCCATAAAGTGACCTCCGATAACTTTTTAGGGTACAACCTTCGGGGTACGACTCTACCCAAAAGATCCCGATCTTTTTTAGAGTTTGACAAGTATCAAAATCGGCAGCTGATTCATGGTCTGAATATCACCCAGGTCGGCACGAGGAAAAGATACTCTACTCCTTGCAAAACACTTGTATTATTGCCTTTACGGACCCGGGTTCGACTCCCGGCATCTCCACTTCGACTCGTCCTATACCAGACGGTATAGGACTCGCTCAGTGTAAACACCCCATTCGTATATCGAAATCAATAGTACGAAGCCTCTCGTATAAACTTTTTTCTATGGGTGACATTCTTTATTTCATAGCATTATATTTCCCTTCATTTTCATCATAATATTGCCATAGATTATTTACATATAGCAATATTGTCGATCATTCTCGCGCATCCGCTATCATCAAAAACCAGCCCACACAAGGATCATGTATAGTTCCGGAAGAAGCGCCAATGGGAGTTGCAGCATCTCTCATGACGTCTTAATGATTCAAACCCTGTGCTACAATATCTACTTCTATGAATAATGTTTTTAAAATCCTCAAACTTGCAAAGCCATTTCATAAATATATCTCTGTAATAGCGGTAATTATCGTGCTAATGACAGCACTTGAGCTAGTGTCTCCTTACATCCTCAAACTGATTGTTGACCAAATTCAAAACGAGATTACAAGTGGGACTGGAGACCTGAACCGTTTATATATATTAGTTGCAGTTATGTTCGGATCGAGTGTTTTAGCAGTCGGACTTGAGGCGTTGAACCAAAGAATTGGAGATTATACAACAGCTAGAATGGGTAAATTTTTGACAGAGAAATTTTATCAAAAAATATTTACACTTCCTCAGAAATACTTCGACTCACAAGTATCTGGAAAAATAATTAACTTATTAGGTCGTGGGATATTATCACTCCAAGACTTTTTGGGCGCTGCTACAAATTTCATCGTCCCTGCATTTCTCCGTAGCATTTTCATCTTTATAGTTCTTGGATTTTATAGCCCGCTTGTTGCGATTCTTGCATTTCTATCATTCCCTTTCTATATTTACGTGAGTCATATCTCAACCAAGAAGTGGGGAGAGCGTCAAGTTTTGAAAAATGAGATTGAAGATAGCACGCGTGGAAGAATACAAGAGGTAATTGGAAATATGAGATTGGTAAGAAGCTTTAATACACAGTTTAACGAGACCGAGATCGTTTCAAAGAAACTTCAAGAAAGTGTGAAGATATATGATCGACAATCTTTGGTTTATCATTTCTATAATTTCTTGCGAAACTTTGGGCTTGAGCTTGGAGTAGTTGTTGTAATGTTGGTTATTTTTCAAAACACATTTGTCGAGATTCTAACAATTGGAGAGATGGTCTTAATTTTGCAGTATTTAAATCAGATTCGCCGCCCTCTTTTTGCAATGAGCTTCATCCTTGAGCGGATAAAGCAAGCTGAGGCAGGTTCAAAAGCTTATTTTGATATTTTATCTCTTGAGTCAACAGAGAAATTACCAAAGAAATTTGTTAAACCAAAATTTGACCATCCTACAATCGCTTTTTCAAACGTATCTTTTGAGTATGCAAAAAGCGAAAGAGTATTGCGTGATATTAGTTTCAATCTTGCAAAAAAAGAAACAGTAGCACTTGTGGGACATAGTGGAGCGGGGAAGACAACTTTGATAAACCTCATTTTAAAATTTTATGAACCAACTGGTGGTTCAATATCGATGAATAATAAAGATTATAAAAATCTCCTTCATCAGGATATCCGCTCACATATATCGCTGGTTTTCCAAGAGCACGAGTTGTTTTCGGCATCAATTTTTGAAAATGTGGCATACGCAAAACAGAATGCTACAAAAGCCGAGGTAATAAAAGCTCTCAAGATGGCATATGCATATGACTTTGTGATGAAATTTCCAGACAAGCTAAATTCCCAGATCGGAGAGCGCGGAGTTAGACTGTCGGGTGGTCAAAAACAACGTATTCAGATAGCGCGCGCGATTCTTGCTGATAAGCCAATCCTGATCCTTGACGAGGCTACTAGCTCACTTGATGCAAAAAGTGAAAAATATGTTCAGGAGGCCCTTGAAGTACTTATGAAAAATAGACTCGTAATCATCATTGCGCACAGGTTTTCTACAATCCAAAATGCTGACAAGATATTAGTTCTTGAAAAAGGTCGAATTGTCGATTCTGGGTCTCCATTTGATCTCGCAGGCAGGAAAGGGATTTACTCTGAGCTTTTGAGATATCAAGTAGAAGGAAACCAAAAATTACTAGCAAAGTACGATATTGCAGTATAGTAGAATACGTAACCTATGAGAGCACGCGTGGCCATTTTCGTTATTGGTTTATTCATTCTTCTTTTCACCAGTTTTCAAATTAAAACCAAAGGAGAACTTCTTGGAGTGGTGATAACACCTACTTTTACTCCGAGTCCAACACCAACCCCCACAAATATCCCAACTCCAACAAATACTCCGACTCCAACCTCGATGCCAATATCTGAATTTGAAAATTACTTTGATCAATATGCAAAACAATATGAAATTGACAAAGATCAGCTAAAAAAGATTGCATATTGTGAGTCTGGAGGGCATCCGGGTGCGGCTAACGGCGAATATGGAGGAATGTTTCAATTTACATCAGAAACTTGGCTTTCAACAAGGTCTCAGATGGGGGCAGATACAAATCCAGACCTGCGGTTCGGAGCGAAAGAATCAATAGAAACCGCCGCGTTTAGAATCTCTCACGGCGGAATTAATGCATGGGCAAACTGTAAATAATTATTTCTTTTTGTCCAGCTTATTAAGTCCAAGCCCATGTACTCCAAAATATACGACCAGTGCAATAACTAAAAAGTCGATAATTACGCTTACAAAGTTGCCAAACATTATATAGGCTGATCCGACTGAAAAATACATATTCGAAAGATCTGTAGCACCAAGAATGAGTCCTAGAACTGGATTAATAATGTCGTTAACCAGCGAAGCGACAACTTTTGATACGGCTCCACCAAGAATAAAACCGACCGCAAGTCCCACAACTCCCCGTTCTCGGATAAATTCCATGAATCCTTTCATAAGTGCAAAAATAAATTTTTAATAAACCTAGTATATAATTATTGAAATGAAAGTAGATATTTATTCACACAATGAAGTAATAATGCCGATCGAAAAAGCAGTTGTTGAAATCAGATCTATTGAAAAAATGTACGGCTTTGGCGTATATGAGAATTTAAAAATTAGAAATAATATTTGCTATTTTATCGACAATCATACAGATAGGCTTTTCCGTTCCGCATCCAAAATTAGACTTATTCACAATTACTCAATCGAAAGAGTTAAGAAAGCGGTAATTAATCTCACGGATCAAATAGAGGAAGAGTCTTATAATCTTAAAATCCTACTTCTAGGAGGTGTTGATGCTGAGGAGGTTCAACTGATAATACTGCCGGTTGCACCTTTTTATCCACTGAAAACTTGGTACAGAGATGGCGTCAAGGTGATGAGCTTTAAGTATGAAAGATGGATGCCGAACGTTAAATCTCTCAACATGCTCCCAAGTTATTATTATTATTCCCAGGCCAAGAAAAAAAATTGTTACGATGCGCTATTTATTGACAAAGATGGAAATGTCCGTGAAGGTTCAAGAACTAATTTTTATGCAATGAAGGGAAATATGATTTATAGTCCGCCAAAGAAAGATGTGCTTGAAGGGGTGACGATGATGACGATAGAAAGAATGATTAAAAAATACGACTATGAAATTTCTTATGAACCTATACCATTTTCTACGCTTGAAATGTTTGACTCATTATTTCTATCAAGTACAAGTACTAAGATTATTCCAATAAGAAAAGTAGATGAATCTGATTTTAAAATCAAAGATCCATTGATAATCTTGATAAGAACTTACAACGAATCTCTTACGAGGTCAAAAGGAATCCTCAACAATATTTAAGATTTATTTTATCGATGAGTAGGCATGTAGTAAAGATTTTATTGATTTGATCTCTTTATCAAAGATAATCATCGCAAACTCCAAAAGCTTCAATTTGCCATCTCGATTCTCTACTCCATCAACATATCGTCCAAATGCACGGTGAAATACTTCCAAGCCAACATATTCTGCAAAAACACCCTCATCTTTAACTGGAATAATATCTCCGTATGCTTTCACACAACGTTTTACATAATCGATAGTTTTTTTCTCAGGAATATAACCTAATAGTCCATAAAGAAAGATGTGGGCTAAAAAATTTGGAAGCATGTATCTTTGATCGCCCCAGTGGCATCTACCAAAATCTATAAATGCAACCTCTCCATTATCAGTTACCAACATATTTTTTGGATGTCCGTCTGGCCACACAAAATATTTATCAAGTTTTTGCTGCTCTTCTTTTTCTTCTTTATACTGAGTAAAGGCAGCCTCCATTTTATAATATTTTTTTGTATCATTTGGATAAGCAATCAAATATTCAAGACCACGTTCGTAAAAGCTCATTTGGGCAGATTCATTTGTCTTAAACTCATCCCAGATTTGAGATTGTTTTGCAAGTATTGCTAGAGACTTTCCTATATTTTCGGCAGATTTTAAGGAAAGCTTTTTACCAATTATTTGATCTGACAATAACGTATATCCTTCAACTCGGAGATCTTCTAAAATCATGGTTGTGAACTTTGGAAAGTTTTCAATAATTTTTGGAACTCGTACGCCTTCAATGGTTTCTAGTTTGTTTATGATTTTTACTTCAACATCATGTGCGTCGCTCATGATTAAAAAATCAACAGGTGTTTTTGGTTCGGTATTTTCAGTGTGTTTGACCACGGCTTTCTTTCCGTCCAATGTCGCTTCATATAC
>PCVM01000047.1:2556-7953 GCA_002796045.1 Candidatus Roizmanbacteria bacterium CG11_big_fil_rev_8_21_14_0_20_36_8 | reverse complement strand
TATAGAAAAGAATTCTCTCGGTTGTTGTAGTTTTTCCTGAATCGATGTGTGCAATAATTCCTACATTCCTAATCATGTCGAGTGGAACATTTCGGTCTTTTGTTGCTATTATATTTTGCTGGGCCATATTTCAATTTTTGATACAGGTTGCAATAAACGAAAAAAATTACGGATATATTATTTGCATCATGAATAAATTTATAAAAGTACGTTATATTACCAACGAAGGTGAGCGAAAGCCTTGTTTTGAGCTGCTAATTTTTCTGTTTGTAGGCGTTTCTCGATAGCTTTGCCTTGATTTTTTGCCGCCTCTTTTATCTCCGTGCTTAGCTTTTCTTGAAATGTTTTAAACTCTTTATTTGATCTAGTTTTCGCAGCATCAACTATCCACTTTAAAGCAAGATAAAGTTTTCGCTCTTCACGAACATCAGTTGGTACGAGGTAAGATGCACCACCAAGTCTTCTCGGGCGGACTTCCTTATTTGGAATTACGTTCGTTATAGCTTTGTTAAAAGTCACAAGAGGGTCATTATCTTCAAGTTTGAGAAGCTCAAGTGTTTTATATACTATTTTTTCTGCTACTGTTTTTTTACCATCTTGCATCACATAATTTATTAGTTTTGCTACTTGAAAACTCTTATAGATTGGGTCAATATCGGGTTGTATTCTTTTGTATGAATTTCTTGGCATTTTATTTTTTTGAACTCTTAGGACGTTTTGTTCCGTATTTGGAACGAGATGATGTACGCTTGTCTACTCCTGTTGTATCGAATTTATTTCTAACAATATGATATTTTACACCTGGTAAATCTTTTACGCGGCCGCCTCGAATTAGGACGATTGAGTGCTCGGCAAGAGAATGTCCCTCTCCTGGAATATACGCTGTGACCTCCATGCGATTTGAAAGTCTAACACGCGCGACTTTGCGAAGTGCAGAGTTAGGCTTTCTAGGGGTCATTGTGCGCACGATGGTACACACGCCTCTTTTCATAGGGCTTGTACTATCGACGTATTTTCTTTTTACAGAGTTATAATTGCTCTTCAGTGCTGCTGCTCGGGACTTCTTCTTGTTTGTCGTCCGTCGATTCTTCACCAGCTGGTTGATCGTTGGCATATTGCTTTGTTAATTTTGTGTAATACTTTGTAATTAATTCTTGGGTAACTGGAATTAGACGTCCAATTATAACATTCTCTTTCAAACCGAGCAAGTTGTCTACTTTTCCTGCTATTGCAGCTTGACTTAAGACGCTTGTTGTCTGCTCAAATGAAGCAGCTGACAGCCATGATTCAGTGTAAATTGCGGCGCGAGTTATACCAAATATGGTTACTTTTCCAATTGCTGGCTTACCGCCAACAGCTAAGGCTTTTTTATTTTCATCATTGAAGGTTACACGTGAGATGACTTCATTTTTAGTCAATTCTGTATCACCTTCATCATCAATCACCACTTTATCACTCATTTTTCTGATGATTACTTCGAAGTGTTTGTCATGAATTCCGATTCCTTGAGATTCATATACGGCTTGGACTTCATTTAGAAGGTACTGTTGGGCAAAATCAAGACCTTTAATACTTAATATATCTTTAATATTTAGATAGCCTTCTGATAATTGGGTCCCTGATGGAGTCATGTCACCATCTTCTACTTTAAGTTTTTGAGTTGTGGGGATACTGAATTCTTGTGCCTCTTCTTGGTTGTTGGTTGGAGTAACTGTAACTTTATACATGTCGCGTTCTGGATCTTCAGATATGCTTATTTTTCCTGCAACTTCAGTAATAGGAGAGACTACTTTTGGATTTCTCGTTTCAAAAAGTTCTTCAACACGAGGTAGTCCTTGAGTAACATCAGCGATGACAATTCCTCCAAAATGCCTTACTCGCATAGTCAGCTGAGTTCCAGGTTCGCCAATTGATTGAGCTGCGATAACTCCAACTGGTACTCCAATCTCAACAATTTTATGTGATGATAGATCTGTTCCGTAACACATTTGACATACTCCAATTTTTGATTGACAAAAAAGAGTTGTTCGTACAGTTAAATGGTCAATTTCATTATCAAGAATTAATTTCAAAACATCTTTTTCAATGAGTGTATTCTTAGGAACAAGAATTTTTTTGCCCTTCACAACTGGCTCTGCTGTAAATCTGCCATCAATCCGAAGTGCCAATTTATCTCCCCGTTCGCCAGTTGAAAATATTTCTAGACCACGTTCAGTCCCGCAATCTTCTTCTCGAATTATCATGTCGTGCGCCACGTCGTGCAATCGTCGAGTTAGATATCCAGCATCTGCAGTTTTTAGAGCTGAGTCAGTTAATCCCTTTCTTGCTCCTCGAGCTGAAATTACATACTCAAAAGTATTTAACCCTTCACGATAATTTGATTTTGTTGGTACCTCAATAATTTTACCCATTGGATCGACGACGAGCCCCTTCATAGCGGAGAGCTGTTTCAACTGCTCTCGCGATGCTCGAGCACCTCCTGAACGAATAATGATTTTCACAGGATTTTCTTCATCAATTGCATCCCATGTTTTATCAGCTAGGTCCTCTGTCACATCAATCCAAAGTTTGTTTGTTATTCTCTTTTTCTCTTCAAGTGTTAAGAGACCTTGGTTATAATTATTTAAAATTTCTGCAACATCCTTTTCAGTTTTTTGAATTATCTTGTCTTTATCATCAATTATCTTACAGTCGAAAATCGATATTGATAGACCGCATGAGACAGTTGCTCCCCAAAATCCTAGATTTTTAATCTTATCAATTACTTCTCCGACTTCAACCTGATTTAAGTGCTCCATGGCTTTAACGATGATATTTTTAATATCACCAGCCGTTACGTCAGAGTTGTTGTATCGTAATACTTCAGGAAGTGTCTCATTAAACATAACTCTTCCTACTGAAGTTACATGAATTTCTCCTGATATTCTGACAACGATCGGTTGTCTGAGCGAAATTTGATCAAGTCGATAACTCTTCAAACATTCTTCTTGATTTGAAAAAATTCTCAGTTTGGTTTTATCTTGCTCAGCGTGTTTATCTAAAGTAGTTAAATAATAAATTCCAAGAGCCATTTCTTTATTTGGTATTACGATTGGAGATCCATCTGCAGGTTTTAACAAGTTTTGATATGGAAGCATTCTTTCTCTTACTTCTTTTATTGATTCTTCAGAAAGTGGGACAAATACGCCCATTGCATCTCCGTCGAAGTCTGCATTATATCCAGAACATACAGTTGGATGAAGTTTAATTGCATTATCATCGGTCAAAACTGGATAGAATCCAAGAATTGAAAGTTTATGAAGAGTTGGGGCGCGATTTAGAAGGACTGGGTGATTTACTGTAATCTTCTCTAAAATATCATAAATCTCCGGTTGTCTTTCTTCGAGATAGTTTTTAGCACTCTTAATATTTGGTGCAAGTCCACGAATTATAATTTCATGTAATAGATATGGTTTAAATAGTTCTAGTGCCATTTCTTTCGGAATTCCACACTGGTCAATTTTGAGGTCAGGTCCAACAATAATCGTCGAACGACCTGAATAATCAACACGTTTTCCAAGAAGATTTTGTCTAAATCGTCCTTGTTTACCCTTCAAAACATCAGATAGTGACTTTAATTTTTTTGCAGATCGTCTTGTTTGAGTGCGTCCTCTTGATTTTTGGAGATCAAGCAGCGAGTCCACAGATTCTTGTAGCATTCTTTTTTCATTTCTAAGAATTATCTCCGGTGCTCCAAGTTCTATAAGTTGACTCAGCCTAATATTTCTATTTATTACTCTACGATAAAGATCATTGAGATCTGAAGTGGCAAACTTTCCACCTGGAAGCTGGACAACTGGCCGAAGGTCTGGTGGAATTACAGGAAGGATTGATATCATCATCCATTCAGGTGATGCCCCACTTCTGATAAATGACTCAAGAATTCTAACTTTTTTAATAAGCTTGCTTCTTTTTTCACCACGAGTTTTTGATATCTCACTCATTGTTTCAGAGACCATTTCTTTCAGGTCTTGTTCCGCAAGAATTTCCTGTAAAACTTCAGCACCCATTCCAACCTCAACAAAATCATGGAGTTCGAAATCTTTTAGAAACAGATAATCCTCTTCTTCAAAAGTATCCATCAGTTTAAGACTTTTCACAACCTTTATTAGTCGATCGTACATTGCTACATATTTTGACTTTCTTTCGACATAGCGATCAGAAAGTTTTCTAAATGAAGCACGTTCCTTGAGATCTACTTCTTGAAGTGTTATTTCTCGGTTCTCAGTATTTGAAATTTTTTTCTTTATTGATTCTTTTTCATTATTGTATGTTTTTTTAAGTTTTGTTTTTTCATCTTCGTACCAGACTTCTTGTTTTTTTACATCAATTGCTTTAAGTTTTTCAAGTTCAACTTCAACTTCTGCCTGTCTCTTTTCATCAACGTCTGTAACAATAAACAATGCATAGTAAACAATTCTTTCAAGTGTTTGAGTTGGGATGTCGAGTAAAATACTAAGTGGTGACGATGCTCCTTTGAAATACCAAATATGCGCAACAGGAGTAGCAAGTTTTAAATGACCCATTCTTTCACGCCTGACAACTGAAGATGTTACTTCAACTCCGCAACGGTCGCAAATTATTCCTTTATATCTAATTCTTTTATATTTTCCACAGTAACATTCATAATCTTTGGTAGGGCCAAAAATTCTCTCGTCAAATAATCCATCCTTTTCAGGTCGGAAAGTGCGGTAATTAATTGTTTCTGGTTTTGTAACTTCTCCATGTGACCACCCTAAAATATCTTTTGGCGAAGCAAGTCTTATTCTTAAGCCTGAAAAATCAAGCATGTTTGTGTCTTCCATTATCAGGTTATGAAATATAATCAATTGATAATCCAAGCGCGTTCAATTCCTTAACGAGAACGTTAAACGATTCTGGGACGCTTGATTGTGGGATATCCAATCCTTTAATGATTGCTTCAAAGGCTTTTTGACGGCCACGAACATCATCACTTTTAATTGTAAGCATTTCTTGAAGAGTATGTGGAACGCGATGCGCTTCAAGAGCCCAAACCTCCATCTCTCCAAATCTTTGCCCTCCCATTTGAGATTTTCCTCCAAGTGGTTGTTGCGTTACAAGAGAGTATGGTCCTACTGATCGAGCATGAAATTTATCCTCGATCATATGGATAAGCTTGAGAATGTACCCAATCCCGACAAGTACTGGTCTTTCGAATGCCTTTCCTGACTTTCCATCATAAAGAGTTACTTTTCCATCAGATGGTAATCCAAGTTTTTCTAGTTCTTTAAAAATATAATCTTCTTTTATTCTTTCAAAAACAGGAACAGAAATTTCACTATTATTCTTCATTGCAATCCAACCAAGGATAGTCTCAAAAAGCTGCCCAAGATTCAT
>PCVM01000047.1:0-2468 GCA_002796045.1 Candidatus Roizmanbacteria bacterium CG11_big_fil_rev_8_21_14_0_20_36_8 | reverse complement strand
GCAATTACGCCTTTGTTTCCATGACGTCCAGCAAGCTTGTCTCCAACTGTAATTTTTCTAAGTTGTGCTGTATGGACGAGTATTCTTTTAAGAATGCTTGGCTCAAGTTCGTTTGGATCTTTTTTTGAATCTATAACGTCAATACTGGTTACTGTTCCACGATCTCCATAAGGCATTTTCAAAGATGTGTCCTTAACATCTTTTGCTTTTTCTCCAAATATTGAACGAAGCAATCTTTCTTCAGCCGTCAATTCGCGTTCACCTTTTGGTGCGACTTTTCCAATAAGAATGTCTCCGCCCTTAACTTTTGTACCATTCAAAACAAACCCAGTTTCATCAAGATTTTGTAAAATTTCTTCACGTACATTTGGTAGATCACGAGTTAATTCTTCTGGTCCGAGCTTTGTATCGACCACATCTGAAATAAATTCTTCTGTGGCTAGTGATGTGAATATGTCTTCTTTTAATAGTCTCTCAGATATTACGAATCCATCTTCGTAACCAAGTCCTTCAAGTGAAGTGTAAGCAATGACTAAATTTTGTCCTAGTGCAAGTTTTCCATTATCAGATGATGGTCCATCAACAACAAGATCTCCTTTTTTCAATTTTTGTCCTGGTTCAACGCATGGTTTTTGATCAAATGATACTCCTTTGTTTGTTCTTGCAAATCTTTCAAGATTATATTCATGCTTTTTACCTGTTTTTCCTTTAAAGATTACTTTGCTACCATCAACATATTCAATAATTCCATCTTCAGGAGCGAGAATAGTTCTACCAAGTTCTGCTGATATGACTTCTTCAAGCCCGGTTCTAACGCGTGGGGCTTGGGGTTTGATAAGAGGCACTGCCTGGCATTGCATATGGCTTCCCATAAGCGCACGGCTAGCATCGTCATTTTGTAAAAAAGGTATTGTTGAGGCGGATAATCCAATAGCTGCTCGAGGTGAAATATCAACATACTCAATTAATGTTACCGGAGACTCTATTACTTCTCCGCCATGACGCGCGATAATATGAGTATCTAAGACATATCCTTTATCATCAACTGCGATATTTGAAGGTGCGATATATTTTTCTTCCTCATCGTCAGCCTGAAAATATTCGATAGTGTCAGTAATCCTAACTTTAGTTTTTCCATTAATAGTTTCAGTAACAACCTTCTTATAAGGAGCTTCTAAAAAGCCAAAATCATTAACACGTGCATACATGGCCATATATGTGACCACTCCAATGTTAGGTCCTTCTGGTGATCTAATTGCATCTATTCTTCCATACTGAGAAGAAGATATGTCGCGAATTGAAAATGATGCTCTTTGTTTTTCAATGCCACCTGGACCACCTACAGTTATTCTTCGAAGATTATCTAGCTCAGAAAGTGGATTTGTTTGGTCAACGATAGTTGATAGCTGATTTGTTTTATAAAATATATTTATTGTTGCGATTAACGGCTTGTTGTTCAAAACTTGAGAAGGAGTTGGGTTGACATCACTGGTAATTAAACTCATTCTTTCTTTTACCTCTTTTTCAACTCTGATCATACCGGCACGTATTCCATACATTCCGATAAGTTCACCGACAGTCCTAAGTCTTCGATTTCCAAGATGATCTATATCATCAAATTGTCCATTACCTTTTGTCAGTTTCACAAGATACTTCAAGCCTTCAATAATATCTTCTTTTTGAAGAAGGTAGTTATTTGGTGTGTTTGGTGTCTTGAGGCCTAATTTTTTATTAATTTTATAACGTCCAACTTTACCCATAGAGTAACGTTTAGGATCAAAAAAAAGAGTGGTAAGCGTCTTGTAGGCATTGTCTAAGATTAAAGGCTCACCTGGTTTGACTTTTCTATAAAATTCAAGAACAGCCTCGTCTTTTGTTGAGGTCTTGTCCTTTTTAAATGTCGGAACTATATATTTGTCTACTAATTCTTGATCTAAATCTCGGAAATGATTCATGAGCTCTGTATTTGTTTCTCCGTCAAATAACTTGAGAAATACAGATGCGATCATTTTCCGACGTTTATTGATTTTTATCTCAATTATTCCGTATTTATTAATATTTACATCTATCCAAGAACCGATATATGGTCGAATCTCAGAATTATAAAGTGTAATTCCAGTATTTTTATCAATTTCAGCTGTGAAATACATCCCTGGAGATCGTGCAATCTGACTTATGATTGCTCTCTCTATTCCGTTTACAATAAATGTTCCGCGATCAGTCATTATTGGTAGATTAAAAAAATATACGTCTTGTGATTTAGTCTGTCCAGTTTTTTTGTTTTCGATATTCAATCTAAGATAAACTGGTTGGTCGTAAGTAAGTTTTTTTTGCTTACAAAGATTCAGGTTGTGTTTTGGTTCGCCAAAAATCAGATCCTCAAAATGTAGTGTAAGTTTTTTGCCAGTATAATCTTCGATAGGGAAGAACTCTTCAATTATTGTCCGAAGGTCGGTGTCCAAAAATCG
>PCVM01000061.1 GCA_002796045.1 Candidatus Roizmanbacteria bacterium CG11_big_fil_rev_8_21_14_0_20_36_8 | reverse complement strand
CTTAATTAAAAGATTGTCCTGACGATCAAAACGATGGCCGTTTACAAAATGATACCCGTTATTTATCTTCTCTAGGAATAACGACAGGTCTCCTGGATCGTCTTGAAGATCTGCGTCCATGAAGGTGATGATGTCACCATGTGACTTTTCTATCCCTACTTCAAGAGCCTTCCCTTTGCCCATCCGACGATTTAAAACTTCAAGCTTAACTCTTGGGTCTGTGAGAATTGGTGCGACTACATTCATGTAGTTATCCGTTGAGCCGTCATCGACAAGAACAATTTCAAATGGCTGACCTAGAAATTCAAGAGCTTTACTAAGCTCTGGAATTAAAATTGGGATGTTTTCTTTTTCGTTATAAAATGGGATGATGATGGAAATCATATTGTTTTTTTAATAATCAATAGACGTTTTTAAAAACTTCGATACCGTGCTGTTTGTAAATATTAACATACTTCCAATCTCGCTCTAACTTTTCATATTCTTCCTGCTTTTCTTGACCCTGGAATCCTCGACCTAATTCATATGTATCTATAATAACGTATGATGCCTTGTCATATCCACCAGCAAAATTATAAAAATATCTGCGGTCTGTAAAGTGTGGTGCTAAATGCCCTGTAGTTGAGACGGCTACTGAGTCATCCCTTAGGTAAGATTTCCACAAACTTACGTCTTGGAGCTTTATATCAGCTTTTTGCCATGGATAAAGATCGCTGTGATGTCCCCAAGGTAGGGGAGACATATACATAGAGGCTGACAATGCACTGAGTATTATGTAAATAATGAGAAAAAATGAAGTTGAGAAGAAAACGTAGTGGCTTAATTTTTTTGGAATTATTTGTTTAAATTTTTCGATTAAGTTAGCACTCAAAAAATTCCGCCCTCCATACATTGCCGATATGACAATAAAGGGCGTCAGCACAGACTCATAATGAAAGTAAATATTGCGCATGTTACTATTTGTCGAGAGAAGAATTACCAGAAGTTCAGGAATCATTATTAAAAATCTGAGTGGTGCTAAAAGAGATAGAAAACCAAAAGGTGTCAAGATTATTGATAAATACTTTCCTGACTCATATCGAAACAATGCATGAAGACCTTTGAATGGATCTATTTTTAGATATTCATAATATTCTGCGCCAAAATGTGGACCTGATCTCGACTGCGGAATTATGACTTTCATTGACAAAAGTACCCAGGCGATACCGATGACAACAAGAATGACCGCAAATACTATTTTCTTTTCTTTTATCTTCTTTAAAAACTTATCTTTTTTGTTGAAATGATTTACGATAAATTCATTTAAAATCACATACCCGCCGAATGAGGCCACTGTCAAGCCTACCTGCTCTTTAGTTAATACAGCCAAAAAGGCTAAAAGAATACTCAGGCGGTATTTTTTTTTGGAGAAATAATAGAACATCATCAATAAAAGAGTTGTGGCAAATGTGACAGCATGAAAATCGAAATTATTTGCTTTCTGAAGTGGTGGATAGAGCAAATAACCATAGGCGAATATTAGGGCAATCCAGTCTCGAATTTTATGCTTGATGAAAATATTCTTACCAATTAGAAAAACATAGTAAGCCCCAAGTGCTAAAACGAAAGTTTGCAAAACTAACAAAGTCGCCGGACCGTCATGAATAAAATAAAATGGAGCTATAAAAGCTAAGATTATATCGTTGTGAACAGCCATACGCTTTACTTGTGAAGTACTCGCTGCGGGATCGGTGAGCTCTAATATACGACTCATATCAAGGGTTTTTATACTCATATATGTGTTGTGAACAGTCTGATCCATAATCCCAAGATCAAAATAATGAGCCTGAAGCTTGTTAAATCTATTTATTGTAAAGAGCGAGAAGTATAAACAGTAAAAAAAAATTCCAATAAGTAATATTGCCAAAGGTAGGTGTTTCTGAAGAACTTTTAGCATCTGTTTATTATAATTGCTAAGCTGTTTAATTGCTATATTGCTGAATTGCTGTCCTCATTATTCATTCGTAATTCGTAATTTTTAATTATCGACAGTATTCCCACTGTGATACTTTTCATGAATTTCTTTCAATCTCAGATTCGTAACATGAGTATAAATCTGCGTTGTAGCGATATTCTTATGTCCAAGCATTTCTTGAACTGAACGAAGATCAGCTCCATGAGATAGCAAATCTGTAGCGTAAGAATGCCTGAGAATATGGGGGCCTATCGGAAATAAGATGTTAGCCTCTTTTCTATATTTGTCAATCATACGTTCAATTGAGCGAGCGGATAAGCGCATCTTATCATCACTTAACTCTTCATCTTCTTTAGGTCCAAAATACCTGATAAATAATGCTGTATATGGATCGACACGTGTCGCCAGATACGTATTCAAAGTATCTTTTGCTCGTCGTGATAAGAATACGACTCTTGCTTTTCCACCCTTTCCAATTACTCCAAACTCTCCTTTTTTAATATCAACATTCTCACGATTTAACGCAACACACTCCGAAACTCGAAGGCCGGTGGAAAATAAGACCTCGAGTATGGCAATGTCACGGAGTCCCATCTCGTCAGTCGTGTCAACTGCTTCAAAAAGACGCTTCAACTGATCCCCCTTTAGAAACTCAACTTTACGATCTTTTTGCTTTCCAAGCTCAATAAATTCCGGAGATATTACTTTGTGCCCAGTTTTAATAAGATGGCGAAGAAGACTCCGAAGTGCGACAAGAAAGTAGTTTTGAGTTTGTCTTTTCAGACTTCCCTTATAAGGGTTTTTATATTCACGAGCAAGATAGAGTCGAAAAGATCGTAAGTCATCCTCTGTAATTTCTTCAACGTTTATCCGGTCAACATTTCTCTGCTTCAGTAACCAACCATTAAAAAAGTTTATGTAGTAGCCATACATTTTTATGGATTTTTGAGAGAGGTTTTTATCAATCTCACAATATTCAAGAAATCTTAAACACCCATCTTTTAGTATCATAGTTAAATATTAAACGACGTCGTAATTATTGTAAAGTATCATAATCTGATTTAAGCAACAAAGAAATAGATATAAGATAAAACAATAAAAAAGAGTAAATGATAAAACCTATAGTAAAGTACCGGCCAACAAAAAACGTCTTTTAAAGTTATTAAAACATTCACTTGTTAATTAAGTTATTTAAATAATAGATTATATCAAATATAATCTATTAAAAACGAGATGCAATAATAGCGTTTGCAAATTTAGTTAGCACAAAATATATTAATTAGTGATATCTTTAGAATTATGATTGTATAAATTTGGGCTTTATATAGAGTAATAATTGTAAAGATCAACAAACTTGAAATATTATATGAATTTAAAAAAAATACGATTACTTATCGTGGATCTACTAAAACAATAATTAAGTTCAACAACATTTAGCAATTCTCTAAATGAATAATACCAAAAGTAGTTCCTTTGAATATAGCCAAAGTAAAAAAACATATTAATTACATACACTAAATAAAATAATAAGCTCATAGTAAATCTACAAGAGTTATCAAAATTTTATTCATTTTCATTGTTACACTATAAATCAATGTAAATGCGTATTCAGAATGCGAATATTTCAAGTGACAACAACACTATAAGATAAATCATCTTAGCAAGCATACTCATCGTCTGCTAATTTAGTTCAACTTAAAATATAGGTTGTTGTGGCAGTCTAAATGTATGAAGGACTACGAAGAATTCTAATTGCATTAAATTTATTGAAAAATTTGATGCATTAACCTATCAGTAGCGTGTAAAAAAAATAATTTACACTATTATTTCTATAAGATTAATTACTTGAGTATATTATTATATATTTTAACTAGTAAATCTGCTATAGTCACCGTCATAACAATTTAATTTGTATTTAGTCAATTATTTATTTAATAATACTATATTTGTATATTTAAGTAATTCTACAATTATTTATTATCAACATGATGAGGTTCAATGTTCGGTAGAGGACTTACTAAGATCGTACTTGCCATAGCGCTGGTGAGAATTAAAGCGAGTTGTTGACAATGAGTGTTAACGCTACTATCGTAAAACCTCCAAGATACATTAAGGTTATTTGCCCATCGTTTACGAATTGTGAACTCTTTACGACCAACTTCGAACTATTTTTAAAAGGTTAGGCTAACCTGCTTGACAGCGAGTTATTAATTATCCCATTTTAACAGACCACTCAACGGACGTTCCTGATCGTTTGCTCCTTCTCTATGTAACCACATATTTGCTGCTACATTGTAGGCAAGACGATTGCTGTTAACTGAGCTTGGAAAACCTTCATAAACTGCGTATCGTGCAGATCTGAGTTGTTGCCATTGGTTACAAAATCTCGCCTTTAATCTTTGCTGTAACTGTTGTTGAAGTTTTTCTGACTCTTCACTTAAACTCCGACCATATTGATCTCCAGCGTATAAAACTGTTCCATACAATTTGGTGTCAGGGGATAACTCTCCATGTTCAAGATCTGTTATAAATTCTTCTATTCTTCTTGGATCGGCGTGTTTGTGGGCAAGAAAACCCCTTACCTTCCCTTTGGGTACTTCGGCTCTTACGATAAGTGTCGTACATCCGTTAAAACCGTTAGTTACAAGTATTTCACCTTCATCGGCAAAATGACCCGTTTCATTCATACACACTTCAATTGTTGGAAATGTTTCCAACCAATATTCCGTAGCTGTTTTTTTTGGCTGCCATAACCTTTCAGTAATTATGTCCATCAAGATAATTTTATCAATTTGTACCTGCAAATGCAAAAAAAAACAGAATACTCTTAAATTGAGCTCAGAAGAACGATTGGGTTTTTTAATGCCCTCGTTGGACAGAACCTAATCGTTCTGAGCTCACCAGCAAGAGCATTTAAGTTTTGATCTTTAAAATTTTCGCGCTTTTTCTTTCGGTAAAATCCTATAAGATTTTATTTTTCCGAGCCGACTTTTTCGGAGGCGCGGCCAGCGCCTGCCCCTCCGGTCTCCTTTTGTGCCCGAGAGAGGACTTGAACCTCCACATCTTTCGATACAGGTTCCTAAAACCTGCGCGTCTGCCAATTCCGCCACCCGGGCAATTATCCTACTTAAATCAAGATAATATTATACCAAGGAAATACAATGACCCAATGATAAAAAGCAATCTAATAAATATTTACTGAGTAAGAGATTAAAATGATAGTGCAAACAAATTGCAATAAACTCAATTTGATATTGAAATAATGTTGTAACCAATTGAAATCAATACCAAAGTACCCAACAATTTTCTCCATCCGTTTACTCCAAGTCTAATTTCAAGATACGACCAGTAGAGTAGAGTAATGTTCAATCCCCAAAATCCAACTGCTTGAATATTCTGCTTATTAATATATCTAAAAATATAGAAGAATCCCGCCAAAAATAATTGCCAGTTTGGGAACTGTCCGATGACGATCTTTCCATCTTTGTCTTGGAAAAAGGATTTATATTTATTCATTACTTAATGGCTGACTTTCAAAAAATTTATTACTATTTAAGCAGTTTGTGCTGCAAACATTATTGCTGGCGGAGGGTATGGGATGATTATAGAACTTTTTGTTGGAAAATATTAGTATAATCTATTCGTAAACAAATTATTCAGCAACTAATTAAATGTCCAGAAATATTGAGATTAAAGCAAAAATAAGGGATACCTCATCTTTTGTTAATAAATTACGAAATGTAACTGGAAAAGATCCACAAATTCTTGATCAAAAAGACACCTACTTTAATTGTCCCAATGGACGCCTAAAGTTAAGAGAAGAACAGCCAAATCATTCCGAACTCATCTTTTATCAACGCAGTAATGATTTATCACCCAAACTATCTACTTATAAAAGACTAGAAAAGTTAAATCCCGCTATTGTTGAATTGTTAATTGAAGCGTATGGAATAAAGGTAATTGTAAAGAAAAAAAGATATCTTTTTTTTATTGAGCAAACAAGAGTTCACATAGATGAGGTAACAAATCTTGGAACGTTTATAGAATTTGAAGTAGTTTTAAAAGAAAATCAAACAATAGAAGTAGGGCAACAAATTGCGAATGAGTTATTAAACAATCTTGGAATTTCAAAAGAATCACTTATATCCCACTCTTATAGCGATCTCCTATTATCAAAAACCCATGAATAAGACAGAAACAGAATCGCAAAATTTACCTCTAGCTGAAGTTGACAAATATTCTTTTACGAGAGGAAATATGCCTCTTGTTTATGAAACAGCTCAAAGAATGCTTGCGCCCACTGATGAAAGGATTGCTATCTCTCTGCCCTTAACATGGGAGACACTGTATGTGGTAGATGCAATGAAAGATAGAGCACATAATCTTATTGTTATTCCTCAAAGTTCAGGCGAACATAGTAGTATTCAACCAGGAGTATTTGAATATCTCACACGATGGGATATTCCTCATTATGGATCAGCTGAAGAAGAAGACAGAATAGCTGTATTAAGACAGTCTCCAGATGTTATCGTTGACTGTAGTTTTGTATTAGGAGATGCCGCTGTAAGAAATGATTAATTAAGGCCTGATACCGTAATCATTGAAGATACTAAAACAGGCGAAAATAGAATGCGAGGTCTGAAATTAGAAAATCCCTATAATCAAGATGAGGGTAGACAACTTCATCTCGTAAAGGATAGCTTGATACTCCATAAACATTCCCGTTCTCAAGAAAAATTGAATCTTGACATGCGTGTTGTATTTGCCAAAAACTATGTTGATAATCTTTCTGAAGAAGTAAAAAAAGGACAAAAGGCTAAAATTGAGAATGGTTGGTGTCCGCAAGGAAATGCACCACTGGGGTATAAGAGTGAACGTATGGACGGGAAAAGCATTCATGTTGTTGATCGTGATACTTCACACTATATCGTCAAAATGTTTGAGCTTTTTCAAACTGGTGAATATTCTGTCAATAAACTTTCAGACAAAATGTATGAGATTGGGTTACGAAGCAAAAATGGAAATAAAGTAAAAGGAAACGATATTCACCGTCATCTTACAAAAGTTTTTTATACTGGTTGTTTCAAATGGAATGGTCATGTGTATCAAGGCAACCATGAACCTTTGGTATCTGAATCACTCTTTCAGGATGTTCAAAAACTTCTCAAAAGAAAAAGACCACCAAAATACCGCAAACACGATTTTCTTTTTAAAAGCATGATCGCTTGTAAGGAATGTGAATCATCCATTACATGGGAAACCCATAAAGGGATAAATTACGGACACTGTACCCATTACAAACCATGCACCCAAAAAACATGGGTAAAAGATGGAAATGTAGAGGAACAGGTCAAACATGCCCTCAAGCTCCTACAGATCAAAAATGAGAGGCTGAGAGCATGGATTTATAGAGGTCTCTGTGAAAAACACAAACTTGATGAGCAGTTTAATACCAAGCTCGTTGAAAACCTCAAGCAAAGTATCTCAAAACTCAAAAATAGAATGAACACGCTTATTGATATGAGAGCAGATGGTGAGGTGACCAAAGAGAAGTATTTAGAGAAGCAACAAGAAGCAAAAAAGGAGTTGAACGTTCTTGAAGAAAAACTCCTTAAATTTACCAAAGGAGATGATAAACAAAAAGAGCTCAAACTCAAAATATTTCAAACATCACAAGATGCTAAAAAGAAATATACAAAACTATCGCCAGAAAAGAAACGATCACTTTTAAATGATATTTATGAAACAATCACTCTTGATGAAGGGCATCTTGAACATACCCATACAGAGCGTTATTCCCTTCTTCAAAAAGCTATTACTATCACTAATCGTTCGAAACTATACAAATTAGAAGAATTACCAAATACTATTTTCGAACCAGAGGAAAAGTTTATTCAGAAGCTCCAAAACAATCATTTGTATGATGATTATCTCACTGTGCGGAGGAGGCGAGATTCGAACTCGCGATAACCTTACGGCTATATCCGCTTTCCAAGCGAACGCACTCGGCCACTATGCGACTCCTCCTTGTATAATCGATAAATAAAAGA
>PCVM01000103.1 GCA_002796045.1 Candidatus Roizmanbacteria bacterium CG11_big_fil_rev_8_21_14_0_20_36_8 | reverse complement strand
AATATCTTCATGAATCTAAAAATTTATACCGACGGCGGATCTCTGAATAATCCTGGTCAAGCAGCATACGGATTTCTTATTTATGATGGAAAAAAACAAATCTACACTAAAAACGAGCGTATTGGGATTGCATCAAATAACGTAGCGGAGTACACGGCACTAATAAAAGCATTGGAATATGTCAGCGAGCAAATTAAAAATAAGAGGATTAAAGTGAAAAGTTTATTAGTGATTTCAGATTCACTTCTTATGGTAAATCAAGTTAAAGGGTCTTACAAAGTGAAAAGTGCCGATATAAAACCGCTTTATTTAAAGACTAAACTTCTTGAAATGGAGCTACAGATGGCCATTGAATACAAACATGTACTTCGAGATAGAAATACTGAAGCCGATGCGCTGGTAAAAGAAGCCCTTGAAAACGCTTGAGTTTAAACTGCTAAATTACTTTAATATTTTAGATTACACACTACGAACTGGCAGTTTGTTTTTGTATACTTAAAATATGGACCAGCACCCTGTCCCAAGACAGATTACCACTTTTGAATTCAAATTAATTGGCTTTATGACCCTACGTCAATTTCTTTACCTTGTGGTATTTTTCCCAATAGGATACATAATCTATATTGTTAATCCCATTCCATATTTGAATATTTTTTTGGGAGTTGTTATTGGGATGATCGGAGTCGCTTTTGCATTTATTCAAATACAAGGAAGGCCACTTGAGGTTTGGATTAAAAATTTGCTTAAAAGGTTAAATTCTCCTACTCAGTACACATATAAAAAAAGAAATGACACTATCAAAGTCTTAACAAATTTATATTTTATCCAAGATCCTCATGTTGCGATGACTCATGTTGATACAAAAGAAAAATTACTCAAATATCTTGAAACTAAAAAAGATCCTAAACAGGTTGGAAATGATCAAAGGCTTAATAAGCAAAAAAATCATATTGAAGATCTACTAGTCCAAACTAAAAATACAAATCCTTTAAGTATTAAGAAGGTGAATATTTCTTTTCCACAAAGCGGAGACATTGAGAGTCAATCACAGTCATCAAAACAGCCCTTTCTTACAGGAATAGTCAGAAATCAACGACAAATTCCGTTGCCAGGGATTTTAGTTTCAATTAAAAATAACGCTGGAGTTCAGATTCGTCTTTTAAAAACAAACCCACATGGAATTTTTGCTACATATAGTAATTTAAATTCAGGAGTTTATGACTTTGAAATTAGCGATCCAAAGGGGAATTATTTTTTTGATACAATGAAACTTACAATAGGGTCAGATCAACAAAAACCCCTAGCTTTTTATTCTAAAGAATTGTTATAGCCCATGTCAAAAACAAAACCAACCTCTCCAAAACGAGCATCTACACAGTCATTTATCGCAATTGAAGAAGTTCGTGACGACATAATCTTGATGAAAGATTACTCAGCTGTGACAGTGATTGAGGTGGGTGCTGTAAATTTTTGGCTTCTGTCTGCCGAAGACCAGATGGCAATGATTTATAGTTATGGAAGCCTACTAAATTCACTATCTTTTCCAGCACAAGTTGTAATTATCTCAAAAATGATGAATATTTCATCATATATTGATTATCTCAATTCGAAAATAAAAGAGCAAAAACACGAAATAATAAGAATGCGTCTCGAAGACTATAAAGATTTTATTAAAATGATCGTCAAAAGAAATACCGTGATGGAAAAAAGATTCTTCTTTATTGTTCCCTTCAGCCCACTTGAGATGGGAATAGGTGGAGCTAATGTAAAAAAATATGGAAAAGAGTACATATACAATCGAGCAAAAACATCGCTTTATCCCAAACGCGATCATTTATTGCGACTGCTTGCGAAAGTTGGTCTGAAGCCATCAATCCTGCAACAACAAGAGTTGACTGAGTTGTTTTACAATATTTATAACCCATCGGCGACAGGTAAACAGCTAGCTCCTGTTGATAGCTACACTGATGTAGTCCTGACAAGTGGATAAAAGTAATAAAGTAATATTTAAGGAAAAATTTTTATGTTTGGCAAAAAAAACAAGAACTCAAAAAAGAGTGAATCTAGTAGCAGCAAGATCCCAAGTGGTGTCCAAAAAGTTGCCGATGTGATGGCTAAAGGCGATGTTAGTCTAAAGGATATTATCGCCCCGTCTTATGTCGAAGTTGATTTTAACCATATCAAGATTGATGATAAATTTTATCGAACTATATTTGTTGTTGGCTACCCAAGGTATGTTTCGGCGAATTGGCTAAACTCATTGATCGCCTACGATCATCCATTGAACATTTCTATGTTTATTTATCCATCAGAGTCAAAAGCGATTCTTGGAGAACTAAAGCGGAAAATTGGCGAGATGCAGGCGACAGTGGAAAGTGATATGAAAGCTGGAAAAGTGGTTGATCCAACAGTCCAAGTCTCGCTTGACGACGCTTTAGCTCTTCAGGCCGAGCTTGCAAAAGGCGCTGAAAGATTTTTCCAATTTGGACTTTATATCACTATTCCAGCAAGCACAATCGAAGAGTTAAATAGTGTGACAAAAGAGATTGACTCGACGCTCTCTTCACTTCTTGTAATCTCAAAACAGGCGACTCTTGAACAGGAAGAGGGTTTCAGATCAACCCTTCCAATGTTTCGCGACGAGCTGCAGGTTTGGAGAAATATGGATAGCACTTCGCTCGCAATGACCTTTCCCTTTTCGACCGCATCACTTACAAAAAATGAAGGGATTATGTATGGCTTGAATCAACATGATGGAAGCTTGATAATTTTTGATAGATTTACCCTTGAAAACGCCAATGCTGTTATATTGGGTAAATCTGGAGGGGGTAAGAGCTTTATGGTAAAGTTGGAAGCGTTAAGATCTCTTATGATGGGAACAGATGTTATTATCCTTGACCCTGAGAATGAGTACAGGACTTTATGTAAAAATTTAGGAGGTGAGTTTGTTGATTTTTCAGCTAGTTCAGAGTACAAATTAAACCCTTTTGACCTGAATATTGATAATCCCGACCCTGATGAGTTGTCAAATAAGATCCTCGATCTACATTCTCTGATGCGTGTCATAATGGGAGAATTGACCCCATCGCAGGACGCATTACTTGATCGGGCACTTGTTCTTACATATCGCGAGAAAGGGATTACGCAAGATCCTGAGACTTTTGAGAAACAACCTCCGCTCCTTGAAGATCTATTTAAAATATTGATAGGCATGGAAGCGATTGAGGCTCGTGAGTTAGCAGATAGGTTGGAAAAATTTGTAAAAGGCTCAGCATCTGGAATTTTTAACAGCCACTCAAACTTTGATATAAAAAACACTTTTACGGTTTTTGGAATTCGCGATCTTGAAGAAAATTTAAGACCTGTAGCAATGTACATCGTTCTTGACCATATATGGCATCATATAAGACAGGGTGATCCGAGGAAGAGGGTTTTAGTTGTAGACGAGGCTTGGTATTTGATAAAAAATAAAGATTCTGGAACTTATCTTCATAATTTTGCAAAACGTGCGCGCAAATATCATCTTGGAATGACGACAATAACTCAGGATGTTGAAGATTTTCTTGCAACTGATGAGGGTCGTGCCATAATTACAAACTCAAGTCTTCAAATTATTCTGAAGCAATCAACAGCGGCAGTTGACAAAATTACAAAAACATTCTATTTGACCGGTGGAGAAAAGCATTTTTTGTTATCTGCAGGTGTCGGGGAAGGTTTATTCTTTGCAGGCCAATCTCACGTCGGTTTCCAAGTAGTCGCTTCTGAGGAAGAAAAACACCTTATTGAGTAATGAGGTATGTTTCCTCTTCTCGTAATATAATTGTTTTATTCGTATGATTAGTATTCCACATATTCAAAAAGGAGAGACTGGCTCTCTTTCTTTTGCTGAAAAAAATAATTCTTATTCGAGATCTATTTTTTTCCTTTATGCGATTTTTATCGCAATAGGGATGGGAATTATTTTTATAAGATTATTTCAACTTACTGTAGTTCGGGGTAAATATTTTTCAAGCTTGGCAGATCAAAACAGAGTCAAGGAAGTAATTATTGAAGCTCCAAGAGGAACTATCACAGACCGTAAAGGGAAGATTTTAGCTTCAAATAGTAAACCAGATATGTATTCTAAGAATTTGCGAATAGAATCTACTAGGACGTATTATCAATCTGATGCAATAAGTCACGTGGTTGGATATAGGCAAACAGCAGACGAAAACGATCTGGAAAATGATCCGTGTGTTAATAAGTTAATCTTGGGAGATAAGACAGGAAAAAAAGGCATCGAACAGTTACTTGAGTGTGATTTAAGGGGAGAGCACGGCAAAAAATTAATTGAAGTAGATGCACATGGTGCATACAAAAAAACCTTGAGTGTGTTTCAGCCAAAACATGGAGAGAATATCAAACTTGCAATGGATCTGACGTTGCAAGAAACTGCATACGATGCTTTGGGAAAAGAAAAAGGCGCGGTTGTTGCGATCAAAGCAGGTACTGGGGAAATTTTGACACTAGTGTCAAAACCAGGCTACAGCGCCCAAGAGTTTGAAGATGGAAGCGGTGAGGAGGTAGAAAAAATAATAAAAAATCCAGACAAGCCGCTTTTCAATC
Source organism: Candidatus Roizmanbacteria bacterium CG11_big_fil_rev_8_21_14_0_20_36_8 (assembly GCA_002796045.1). Classification (GTDB taxonomy): domain Bacteria; phylum Patescibacteriota; class Microgenomatia; order UBA1406; family GWC2-37-13; genus UBA1450. The sequence continues at coordinate 3,466 of PCVM01000103.1, read as the reverse complement.
GGGCGACAGAGGGTACTTATCCCCCAGGATCAATCTATAAATTGATAGTCGCTGCAGCAGGGCTTGAGGAGGGTGCGATGACGGCTGATGAAACAATTCTTGACAAAGGAGTACTTGAGGCTGGGTCTCTAAAATTCCACAATTGGTTCTTTCTTGAGTATGGCAAAACTGATGGAGAAGTCGATATCGTAAAAGCTTTACAAAGATCAAACGATATATATTTTTATACATTAGGTGCGAAGCTCGGTCCGGAAAAAATTCGCTTTTGGTCGGAATTATTTGGACTACAAAAAGCATCAGGAATTGGTTTACACGAAGCTGTAGGGATAGTGCCATCTTCTTTTTGGAAAGAAGATGTCTTAAAAGAGCAATGGTATCTCGGAGACACTTATAACTTATCTATTGGACAAGGATATGTTGCTGTAACACCACTTCAACTAGCTCGAGTAACTTCGGTATTTGCAAATAATAGAAAGCTTTGTTCATCAACACTTATTAAAAAAGATGGCAGTGCTGGGGAGTCGGATTGCGAGAAGGTTCCAATAAGTCAAGGGACTTATGCAAAAATTAGAGAAGGGATGAAAGCTGCGTGCGAAGTAGGTGGAACAGGTTATCCATTCTTTGATTTTTCTGTAAATCAACCAATTTCATCTGCTCAGCTCAAAAAAGATATCGAGAATGGTTTGAGAGACCAATATGAGGCAACAAGTTCGGCAATGATTAGAAGAAAAATATCTGTAGGTTGTAAAACCGGAACTGCCGAATCGCATGGGGATGAACGCAATCCACATTCGTGGTTTACTGTATTTGCTCCATTTGACAATCCAGAGATAGTAGTCACAGTGCTGGTTGAAGAAGGTGGACAGGGGTCAGACGTCGCCGCTCCTATTGCAAAAAAAGTGTTAACAGAGCACTTTGAAAGATATGAGTAATTAATACGTATAGTTATTATTCACATTATATATCTTATAGTATAATTCTTTATCTATAATAATTTATTATTAAACGAATCAGAATGAGTCATAATTCACAGTTAACTTACGAAGAGTATATCAAGGTTCATAAAGCTACTGAAAAAGTCCTCGCGCACCGTAAAAACTCACATGCATATCATGATTATATGAGGGCAAAGGGCGCCGCAAAGGCTTATAGGGATTACACATTGAAGAAAAGTAGTGAAATTGAAGATTTAAAAGACTATTTTACTATTGCGGTGAATCCATCTCATTGGTCATCGTTATCAACCTCTCAATTTAATAACCTTCAAAAAATTTATGGAGATGTTGCTTTGAAAGTAGAGTTGGTTGATAATAATTTTTCTAAGATGTTAAGTAGTCAAGTACTCAATAATAATGTTTTATCAACTGGCGGAGCTTGCGCACTAGAGAGTATTGATACAAAAATAATAATGATGCTATTGGGTGATGGAGCCCATAAAGATAGCCCAAAATTTTACATCGAAAAAATGCTGAGCAGATTTCCAACATGGACGCAGATTACTGGTTCTATCATTCCAAAAAATGGCTTAAATATATTTTATGACGAATCTTTTCCATGGCACTTGAGATTGAGTGAGTATGGGCTAACAAATCCAGAGTCTAAAACTCAAAAAACATACGATGGGATATTCAATGCTGTAAAAAGATACATTAAACTCATTAATCCAAACAATATATTAGTCCGTGTTCCATTTGTGGATTTGAATTTAAAAAACAATGGATTTTTGAGCGATTGGTTCAAATCAACAAAATTACATCTAAATAATATTGAATCAGAATATTCATTAAAAAATATTGCAATTAATCCGAACAATCATCTCAAATCTTGGGTCAAATATACATATTTTGGACCTAAAATCATTGAGATCACAAAAAAATACTTATTAGACAATTATCCGATAATTTCAGCAAAATATCATGTCAACGAGGTAAGTATTCATATTCGAAACAAACAAATTGATCATCTTGACACAGAAAGGTTAAATGGTTGGATGCATAGCATTGCTTTAAAAGGGAAAGCTGAAAGAATTGTAAGTCTTAGAAAAAAACAATTACTAACCAAATATCATAGGCTTGAATTAAGCCAGTACAGATGGCTTCTTGAGAACATTGACGATCTGCCTTTAGGTTTTACTGGATTTCTTGACTTAGCTTATAATGGGTTTTTTCTTCACGAAGATACAATAAATTCCAAAGAGTTAATTAAAAAAATGGTTAAGGATGGTTTTAATAATGATTTTTTCGATTCACCTCTTAGGCTCCACTCGAGGAATGTAGAATCAGTAATAGATTTATTGAGTAGATTTAAAAATCCAAACACTGTTTCATTTGCAACAAATACATTATCTGAATTAACAAGATTAAAAGAAAAACATAAATCAATATGTAAAAAAATTAAGGTTTTAAACTCATTTATTCAATCGTTTACTAAAGCTATAAAAATATTTACTGATATTACCATTAGTGGGAGCTGTTTGTTAGATATTAATGAGGGATTTAATAAAGGCGTGCTTACTGAAGTAAAAAGAAATTTGTTAAAGAGAGTTTCCTACGATACTCAATATTATTTAAAAAGTGAAAAATACCGCGATCTCTTTATTAATAAAGTGGATTTTCATAAAAAAATTAAAATTATCATTAATAATCTGGTTTTTTTAGAACAAGGGAAAGGAAAGATAGTGACCAATTCAATAAACGAAAGGGATAATGAGTTAATTCAACTAATTCTTATCAGTCTTCCAAAAATTATCAAACAGAGCGATGCAGATTTGAAAATACTGAAGCAACAAAAAAATTTTTTAGAGTCAACAATTAGCATATTATATCGAGATGTTTCACAAAACATTACTAAGCAGCAAAGCGACATTCTAACCCCATATGTCGAAATTCTTCCATTAAATAGAAATTTATTTGTTTCATATATGCAGCAGTTATTATTTATTCCAATAATAAGAACTTCATATATTGCAATGGTAGAAATTGCCGAAAATGCCGATCTTAATAATTGCGAAAAAGAAACTCAAATAATTAATTACATTAATAAGCTTTTTCCAATTATTGAAGACTGTATCAAATATATTATGAATGGTGGAGACTATCCATGGCAGTCCCGATTTAAAACCTAGATTTAATGAGCTAATTAATTTATAATTTTGGAATTATTAGTATTATATAATATAATGGCGATATGAAAATATTTTTTACTACTACTTATGAAGGAAAGGAAAATTTTGGAGAGTATTATTTAAAATTATTTCAAGAAATTAAATCTCTTGGTTATGAACATTTAGACAATGAAGCAGCAGTTATAACTTATAAGGAATATGTGGATAAGATGTCGAGGGGCCGAGAAGAGCAGGTCAAAAACTATCATCAAAAAATGAATTATATTCAAAAAGCCGATATTTGTATTATTGAGTCTAGCGCGCACAGTTTAGGAAACGGCTTTATTGTTCAAAAGGCGCTTG
>PCVM01000072.1:3896-9171 GCA_002796045.1 Candidatus Roizmanbacteria bacterium CG11_big_fil_rev_8_21_14_0_20_36_8 | reverse complement strand
GACGTTTTTCTAGAAGTTGATAGCGCAATATTTGAAGCAGCATGCATTCAATTATGTGCTCCCAGTGTACTCAGACATGCTGGCGTTGATTTTGCTCAACCTGTCGCCACTCCAGAACAACTTATAAAAAAATATATGCCATTCCTTTCTATGGAACCCCATGTGGAAGATCTCCCCATAGTAAACAGATTGAAGTCTCTGCATGCCATAGAGATGCTACTGAAGATAGATGACGATACACGAGGTGTAGAGCCAGATACGCTTTTGGGATTACCAAGCTTTGTCACATGGGCAACAACCCGCGCACATGAAACCAATAGATCAGTAGATGATTTGCTAAATGAAAAAAAAGAAAGCTATTTTGATATTCTCAGATCAAGTCCATACATGTCAGTGCCAATGGTAAATATAATTAGAGGGCTTTGTGAATTGACTAGTATTCATAAGGCACAAAGGACGGGGGTAGATAACCATATTCCACTTCCGCGTTTGCCATATTTTCACCGATTTACCACAACTCTTAGACATGAACTGTACAGTACAGGGATCCTTCATGATTTGTTTATGCCAGAGGTGGCAACAGCCTCCTCATAAGTTTATCCAAGAATTATCCTACCTGACCCATCTTCCAATCTCCAAAAATGCAGACATCGAATTCATCAGATAACTTATTTAGGGATAGTCCCGAAACGGGACTATCCCTATTTTCCAGAGTCACGTATAAACCGAGGTAGATAAAATCTATCTTCCAAACATCTTATCCCACCAATTTTTTGGAAATTTTATTTCATACTTTCCAAACCTCACTGATTTGTGTTCAACTTTTTTACTCTGATCTTTTGTTGCCTGTAAACCATTATTACTTCTCCCATCTGGACAATAATCTATTCCGCCATCGGAGAAAGTCTGCGGAAGATACACATGATAGTCCAATTCAGGATATGGTGGCATTGCAGTCCCTGGAGTTACTGTAGGTAGTCTTGGAACACAGGTTGGAGAAGGCTCTGGCTCAGGTGTAGATGTCGGAAGCGGCTCTGCAGTATTGAGAGGTATCGGAGTTGCTTTGAGCACTGGTTTCTTGTCACATTTTATGATCCCGCCGGGCATCTCCACGACATCCCCCGTATCTCCGGATGATTGAATGTTTACATTTGCCAAAACCAATCGTGGATCTGCATTAATTCCCAGTTTGATTTCATGGAGTTCTGGATTCCAGCCGTCACCATGTTCTTCACAGCTTATCGTATTTTGTGATGATGAAACAGGGTTTGCGGGGTCTACAAACATAATATTAATTATTCTATTTGTTCCTGCCTCCCCAATACATCCAAATTGAGGAGAATAATATCCAATGTATCCTCCATCTCCAACAGTCATTAAAACTCCATTCATATGAACGGTACCTTCTTGATTGGACGATGCATATGTATAATACTGATCTGGATACCCGTATGGATTTATATCATATATTTCAAAATGAAATGTTCCGTCTCCTGTAATATCTTGAGCAAAAACGTTGTAGCAACCTGCTGATGAGATATCGTACTCCATTGAAGTCGGAATGGGTCTTGGAGTGATTTCTGGGGTAGGAGTTGGATTATTTGGTGTTGGCGTTGGCGTAAATATTGGAGTAGGAGATGGTGGAACAGGAGTATACACGCTGGTAGGAGTTGAAGAAGGAATTGGGGTTGATATGTCATTTTCTTGACACTTTGTCAAAATTAAATCACCTATATCCCATGAATTTTGAACATTTCTAGCACTCCAGTAAGACATACCAAATGCTACGCGATCTGCTGAATATACTGGTTCAGGAATATTGTCAATCATCATCCCGATCTTGTCATTTAAACTCACTTCAGTGATGCCTGTAACAAGGGTTATTGCAATACTGTATAAATCATCATCAGTAATATCGTTTGGCGTAGTTATTCCTGTGGCAATATACACATCAAAATTCATTTGTCCATTTTCAGCATTTGGATCACCTGACCAATAAGCATGATCGTAATTGAGTGTCCAATCTTTTTGAGGATTGGTCAAATCACCTACTGTCATCATAGGATCTAGAAACCCACCTGCTTCAAACTTGAACTCCGAAGTATCATCCAAGTCAACCTTAATATCAAGTGATCCATCAACGTTACGAGTGAATACAAATTTGGACTGTAGATTAGGGTCAGTATCAAAGTTTTCAAATTCACCAAGCGGCACCTTTACACAACTCTCTGGCCGATTTGGCACAATCGTCTCAGCACTCAAAGCAGGTGTTATAAAAGGCATCAATCCAAAAGTCATCAACGCTACTCCAAGAACCAATTCTGGACGTTTTCTTAAAAATTCTTTTATTCTGCCTTTTTTTTGTGGACTAACCGGCCGATTTTCTACTGACATAATATCTTATAGTAATAATGCATATTGCATATGTATTCTACTATAAGACAACAGTAATATCTATAGGTTGTTTATCACGACTCGATATCCAACATCAGCAGTTCAACGGAAGTGCTTTTTAAACTACCAACAACTAACTACTAATTCAGCATATACAGCTTCATAACCTTCTCCGTCATCCTCTCAAAAAAAAATTCTCCATTCGTAATTCGTCTTTCGTAATTCGTAATTCGTAATTTGTCAGCAATATCATTGACGTTAAATGGATCAAATGAAACATAGCCATCCCCCATTAGTTCATGAAAAACCGGTATATTTGAGGCGATTATTGGGCAACCGAAATGAACTGCCTCAATGAGAGGTAATCCAAAACCTTCGGAAAGAGACGGATTAACGAGCGCTTTGGCATTTTTATACAAATAAACAAGGTCATCGATTTTTGCGTCATGCATAAATTCAATATTTTCAATCCTAGAAGTCTTGATCTGATCTTTCAATTTTTTTGCAAACATATTATCAGGCCCAACAAGTAGAAGTTTGGATTTTTGACGAGAACGTTTGAACGCTTCGACCAGTCTCCCAACATTTTTATGAGGATAAAAATTTCCAACATATAGGAAAAATGGAGTTGTCAACTTAGCTCTCAACTTTTCATTCTTTTTAGCATTCAATAACTCAAAATTAACACCTTCATAAATAGGCTCAATTTTGGGCTCAATATTTTTTCCGTAATACTCCACCAACTGATCTTTGACCGTTTGAGTCGGTGTAATAATTTTTTTTGCGTTTTTGATCTGAGCTGATAGAACATATTTGAATATTTGATGCTTAATTTCATAAAATATGAAATTGAGGGTTGAGGCGCGACCTGTTTTGAATAACAAAGGCGTAATATCATGAACTGTTGCGATAAATGGCCTTTTATAAAGAACCGGGTAACTAAAATAAGTAAAATGCATGAGGCCGAGGTCATCGCGCATGATTTCGCCATAAAACGTAGTCTGTTCGGCGATCGTATGCCAGCGGGCACTTACCATTCGTTTTATAAAATGTTTGGATGGAAACTCGATCTGATCAAAATCCAAAGGCAATAGATATATATAGAAAATAATATCGGGATTATCAATTTTGACAAGATAATGAAGAAGATTCCTCAGATATGTTCCTACTCCAGTTTGAGAGTACAGCCGCGCGTCTATTCCAATTTTTTTCATATCCTAGATTTGAGGTTAATGAAAAAATACACCAATTGATTAATAAACCAGTTGTTTTCGTCATCATAGTGTTTCTTATAAAAGATACGCATCGCATTGTAATAGTACTCTTTTGTCTTACGCTTTATATCTCTATTATGAGTACTGCTTTGGTATTTCAGATGGGTGACAGTATGGCAAGGATCATAAATTATTTTATAACCCAACTCCTTCATGCGATACGAAAGGTCCAGATCCTCTCCATACATGAAATACGTCTCGTCAAATCCGACCAACTCGTTAATAACCTTCTTTGGAGATAAGAGAAATGCTCCACTTGGTGAATCGATTCCATGTATTGTTCTTAAGTCTTTATGAGTCAAGTGATATCCTCCAAAAAACCTCTTTAGAAATGGAAATAAATTTGCCAGCTCTTCAAGTTTTGCAAAATAGCAAAAAGAGTTCCATACAGTTGGAAATCCCCGATGTGATGCAAGATCGATCTGTCCAGAAGGCAACTCTAATCGTACCGTAAGTGCGCCAACTTTTTTATGTTTATCAAAATAATTAAATATTTTTTTCCAATTTATTTTATTGATTATCGCGTCGGAATTCAGAAATAATATGTACTCACCTGTCGCATTGTGTATTCCTCGATTATTTCCCTTTGGATAACCCTCATTTTGAAGATTAAATATCGAAGATATCTGAACATTTTCCAATGTATTATTTTTTTTGAACTCTTTAATCATGTCAGTCGACCCATCAGTTGATGCATTATCAACGACTATGATTTGAGATAAAAAGGAAGATTTTTTTAGACTCGAAATGAGAGCGTCCAAACATTTGCGCGTTATCTCTTTTGTGTTAAAAGAAAGAATTATGATTGAAAGTTTTGGCATAGCAATGTAAAGACTACGGTATCAAATAATACATCTTTTTGTCGGACTAGGAATGACTGCTTAAATTAACGCTTTGGAGATTGCTTCTGTCTTCTTGCTTTTCCACCAGTTCCTACTTTTCGTCTTTCACGAACTCTAGGATCGCGCGTTAACATACCTTCAGGTTTAAGTTTTGGTCTATAGGTATCATCTATGAGACATAGCGCTCTTGAAATACCATGAATTATGGCGTCTAGCTGTCCGCTTTTTCCCCCTCCACGAACAAGGATGCTTATTGCAAAACGATCTTCAACACCCGTTAGAACAAGAGGTTTGGCCAATATATTCTGCTCGACCGTTGATGGAAAATAAACTTCTGACAGCTTGGAGTTAATCATTATCTGTCCCTGCTTGATAACATTGGATTTTACAGTGACTGTCTTATCTTTTTTACTAACAATATACAATCTTACACGAGCTGACGATTCTTTCCTTCGTCCAACTGCTTCGTAGTACTCAATATCTTTGATTTTTTTTACCATGGTTTATTTTATATTTATACCTTTATTAATAATTTATTTATTACTCTTAAATTTATCAGCATATGGGTAGTTTTCGCCTGGGTATACATGCAATCTTGCAAGACGTGGATCGCGATGTTTATTCTTTGGCAACATCCCAGATACCGCATGTCGAATAATCTTTTCAGGATCGCGTAACATTATATTTTTAAAAGTCTCCACTTTTCTTCCGCCTTGATACCCAGAGTATTGATCATACTCTTTTTCATCTTCTTTTTTTCCTGTA
>PCVM01000072.1:1148-3729 GCA_002796045.1 Candidatus Roizmanbacteria bacterium CG11_big_fil_rev_8_21_14_0_20_36_8 | reverse complement strand
TTGTGAAATTGATCTTGTTGATGTTGTGACTGATACCATAATTATAATAAATTTTTTTAGGCTTTTACGACTTTTTTTGCTTTTAGTTTTTTAACTTCTGCATTTTTTACTGTTTCAATAACGTTTTTTGCTGCTATCTTTGCTTTTGTTTTAGCTTTTGGCTTTTGCTCCCAGTCAATGACTACAGGATGAGCCCACTCAACTCGTACCATACTTGCTCCATCGTTTTCACGAATTCCAAGTTTTATTATTCGAACATAGCCACCAGCAATATCTTTTACAGCTGGTCCAACCTGTTCAAATAATACTTTAATATACTCAGGCTCGGGAAAATACTTTAAAAGTACGTTCTTGTTAGACTGAGTAAAAGTTCGAGATTTGCTAACAATACGATCAATATTCATCTTCAAGACTTTTCCCTTCAAATGAGTCGTAACCACCGTTGATCGACGTAAAAAGTTTTTCATAAGCTTTCTTACGATCATCTGATTTGAGTCTACTCCAGAATGGAATTTAGTATTTTTTACTTGATGTTTCATGATTTTCTAATTTCTTTTTAACAAATATTCTTGATTACTTTAACGAGACATCCATCTTTTTTAGCTCTTCTTCGATCAAATCGATAGATTTTTTTCCAACGCCTTTGAGATTTACTAGATCCTCGTAACCACGCTCAACAAGATCCGCTACTGTTTCGATATTCTCGCGAAGCAAAGCATTTATTACTCGTGATGGCAAATTTAATTCATCGATAATCGTCTCATATGCTTTTGGATTTGTATCAAGCTTTGAAGCTTCAATTAGAGCTTTTTTATCTTCATCAGTGAGCTCTTCAATAGAAATGATCGCTGAAAAGTGATTTGCGAGAATCGTACCTGCCTGTTTAATACTTTCTTCAGGATCAATACTTCCATCAGTCCATACTTCGAGAAGTAGTCTTTCAAAATCAGTTTTTGAACCAACTCGTGCTTCTTCAACTTTGAAGTTTACTCGAGTAACTGGAGAGAATGACCCATCAATTCTGACATATCCTGTAACTTCTTCTATCTCTTCTTCAGATTGATAACCGTATCCTTTGCGAACAATTCCTTCCATTTCAAGGACTCCCTTTGCATCAGTAATTTCTCCAAGATAAAGATCTCCATTTACGACTTTTATATTCCCTTCAAGATCTTTTGCAAAAATTTTCCTTTTTCCTTTTGCAGAAATTTTTACATCAAATGGTCCATCTTCTTCAGATTCAAATCTAACTTGTTTAAGATTGAGGACGATGTCCAAAACCGATTCTTTAACTCCTGATATTGTTGTAAAAAAGTGTGATGCATGCTTAAATTTCACATTTGTGATCGCATATCCAGGAAGAGATGATAATAAGGTGCGTCGAAAAGCATTCCCGATCGTATTGCCAAAACTTGTGTGTAATGGTTCATAAATAAAACTTCCGTAATCTTGATATTTCTCAACTACTTTTACTGTAAACATTGGTTTTAACATAATAGAAAATACAATTATTAAAAAATTACCGTGAATAAAATTCAATAACAAGTCGCAAATTTATTTGCTGGGAAATTATAGAATTGTCCGGTGTACTAGTTATAGTTCCTGAGGTTTTTTTTGCGGTTAACCACTCAGGGATTATTGCATCAGTTTGAGACTGAAATTCGGCAATATACGGTATTTCTCGGGTCTCTTTTTTTGCAAACTCAATCTTTTCTCCATTTCTCACTTGATATGAAGCGATGCTTACAATGCTTTCGTTTACATTGACATGCCCATGATTAACCAACTGGCGAGCAGCAGCCCTAGTAGGTGTGTATCCTAGCCTATAAACGACATTGTCTAGTCTGCGTTCAAGAAGCTCGCCCAGGTGAATTGCTGTATTTCCTTTTTTTCTTGACGCTGTCTTGAAATATTGTTTAAGCTTACTCTCTGTTACGCCGAACATATAAGCCAATTTCTGTTTTTCTCGTAGTTGTTTGGCGTGTTCAGTATCTTTACGTCTGCGCTTTCCACGTCCAGCTCCATGCTGACCAGGCTTAATATTTAATTTTTTAAATAGAGATGCGTGAGCTTTAGATCCTGAAGTTTTTAAACCAAGATCTAGATTTTCACGTCTTGCTATTTTATTCCGAGGACCAGTGTATCTCATACTTTATTTAATTAACAATTAACAATGTGCAATGAACAATTAATAATGCTAAATTCGTAATTTTAAATTCGTAATTCGTAATTGATCATTCGTAATTAAAATATTAAACCCTTCTCAGTTTTGGAGGCCTAACTCCATTATGAGGAATTGGGGTAATATCAATAATTCTTCCTACTTCCAAATCTGATCCGCGTACTGCGCGAAGCGATGATTCACGACCAGGACCAATTCCTTTGACGTAAATATCTACTCTTCTGAGTCCATTTTCTCCAATCGCTCTTTGTAATGCCGCTTCCATCGTTACAGTTCCTGCATATGGAGTCGATTTCCTAGTTCCTGCAAATCCATGCATTCCGCATGAACTAATAACAATTGTATTTCCTTTTTCATCAGTTACCGTGACTAAGGTGTTGTTGAATGTAGCTGTAATAT
>PCVM01000072.1:0-1129 GCA_002796045.1 Candidatus Roizmanbacteria bacterium CG11_big_fil_rev_8_21_14_0_20_36_8 | reverse complement strand
TTGATATTTTTTTGTGATTTTTGTGCCATGATTATATTTAATATTATTTGGTTGTCGTATTTTGATCCAACTTTGCCCATGCTTCCTTAGATAGTGCTCCGACAGTTCTTCTCTTTCCGCGATTAGTACGACCATTAGATCTTGTTCTCTGACCGCGTGATGGAAGTTCTTGACTATGGCGCATACCTCGATACGAACCAATCTCACGTAATCTTTTAATATTTACGCTTCTTTCTTCTCTCAAATCTCCTTCAATTTTAAAGTTTTTATCAATAAATTCTGATAGTTTTTTTACCTGTTCCTCAGTAATATCTTTTACCCGCATATCAACCGGGATCCTCGTCTCTTTTAATATCGACTCCGAAGTTGTCCAGCCAATTCCAAAAATCAAAGTAAGCGCATAATCAATACGCTTATCATCCGGTAATATTACACCCATTAACCTTTGCATCGAATTTTTTTAAATATTAATTTATTAAATAATTATCCTTGTCTTTGTTTATGTTTTGGATTTCTTTTGCAAACCACATACATCTTCCCACGGCGGACAACAATTTTACACCCATTACAAAGTTTTGTCACTGCTGATCTTATATTCATATTTATTAAGTCGACTTTCGATAAACTATTCTGCCTCGATCAAGGTCATAAGGCGTTATTTCCACCTTAACATGATCTCCAGGTAAAATTTTTATATAAAATTTTCTCATTTTTCCTGAAAGATAACTAAGGATAATCTTTTCACTATTATCAAGTTTGACCTTGAAAAGAGTGTTTGGGAGGTTCTCAATAACTTCTCCTTCGACTACCGTTACATTATTTTTCATAGGAAAGCATATTCTATCACAAAATCACGTCAATATGAAGGTTTCTTCGTCTTCGACGGCGATACTTCTCTCAAAACACGCAGATAAACTTCTATCTTTAGTGATAATTGACCACTTTCGCCCAGGTTCATATGCGATTTCTTCAGTTCCCATTGAGTAAATTATCTCAACCGCAATTGTCAGCCCAGATGCGAACTTCTTAGTTTTCTCAATTGGTCTATCGAGATAGTTTAACACATATGGATCTTCATGGAGTTCTTTTCCTATTCCATGACCAGTTAAGTCCTTGAGAATAAAATATC
>PCVM01000039.1:5708-7657 GCA_002796045.1 Candidatus Roizmanbacteria bacterium CG11_big_fil_rev_8_21_14_0_20_36_8 | reverse complement strand
TCGCCCACTCTGGAACATCTTGGTCCTTGTAACTGATTATCATATCTTTTAATGCCTCCTTCTCCGCCTCGTCAAGATTTGAAAATAATCCTTGTAACATCTCAGGATTTCGCTTCCACCTGTTTTGGGCGAATTTCATTTTGTAGTAACTACTCATCTGTATTTTTGCCGCCTCAACAAGCTCTGCAAATGGTAATTTGTATAGTTCGTCAATACGATTTGCCTCAATATTTTGCTTTGAATATCCTGCAAGTTGTTTAAAAAATGTGCTATTGTCTTGCTGATTTTCACCATTTCTCATGAGAAAGTTTGAGTTTATTCCACTTTCAAGAAGACCGCGCTCGGCACGAGCCGAAAGATACAAATCATTTAGAAAATCTTTATACGAGCTTGTACTTTGAAGTTCATGAGAGGGTGCTGTAAAATTTACCATCTTTCCACCAACCGTGTACTCTTTTCCCTCAACGGTGCGTTTCGTTTGACTCTCTAACCACTGGCTCTCTGTTTGATTTCCAAACTTGAAAAATGATCTTTCCTTGCCCCGTTGATCAGTCTCAGATACTGAGTAAACAAGTGACTGCATTTTACCGACAAAATTATTAAACAATGTTTCAGCATTTGAATACATCGTCCTTGAACTTTGCTGGACAAGTGCCTGCCAAGGAGCGGCACCACTTGAGTCAATAATTGGTGCAAAAATTTTGTTAGTCACAAAAAGAGTAAGCTCATGGATCCGTGATGTAACATTTTTAGCAGCTCTCTCAAATTGTTTCTCAGGAGAAAGCGATGCAGTTTTACTTCCCGGCTCTTTCACTTTTTCCAGTTCTTCTTGAAATTTTCTTTCATAATATCCATAAAAAACGTCTTGGTTGACTAGGCGGCCAATCAGTTCAAGCGCCTCTTTTACGTCGCGACTATCAGGATCTCCTTCGCGTATTTGTTCAATCAGATAGCCATCCATCTGCCGATTTAAATCCAATCCTGACTCTTGCTGCATTTTCTTAAGAATATCGTTTCTATCTTGTTTTGATCTTTCAAGAATTTGTACTCTTTTTAATTTAGCGCCGAGTGTTTTTTCTTTAAATTTCTTGGCAGTTATTCTCAGATCACCACCTGCCGCATCAACAATCTCTTCAAGATCCCGCTCAGCTTGATTTTTTACATGCAAAGAAAGTATAAGACTGAGGTCATTTTCAAAATCTGTTGGCTCACCATTCTCATCTGAAAATTGGACGTAGTTTGGTTTCTCAAGAAGTCCTTGAATAAGGGGTTGCAGATGAGAGGCATTTCCACTCGTCAAACCATGAGAAATTATTTTATCAACCAGTGCATTGAATAATGCTTTTGATGGTGGATGTGCTGGAGGCGGTATAAGTCCAGCTTTTGCAGCCTTTGCAAAAAGCATAACCGATTTATCGACAGTTCGTGCCGCTCCAATTAGGACATCGGGAACTCTGTCGTCTTCATTATCTTTGCTCTCAGCTACAGCTTTTGCATCATCTTTTATGTTTTGACTTTTTACATCGTTTTTGATCGCATCACCAATTGTAGACTCGACTTCTGCCTTTTGAGCTGGAGTCATAGTGTCTTTTTGGCCAACATACTCATCAATTTTGGCAGCTAAATTTTCTCTATAGACCTGCATTGCCAACTCATCTACTCCCGATCCTTGATTTCCTGATTCCATTCGCTCAGACATAACAAAATTATAGCATTTTTTTAGTAAAATGAGCTTGTTACTCGACGAATCAAATGCGCTGTCAGAGAAGATTTTGTGAGATACTCTACGAGTTCACAATGAAAACACGAAATTTCTGTCTTTGTTCCAAAAAAAAACAACAAATCCAAGATTAATATCAAAGGAAGAAACAATAAACTAATTATTGTGATAATGAACTTCATGGGATTGAAACTATTCTTCACTCTCTTCTTCTTCCGGTTTGGCACCA
>PCVM01000039.1:4026-5606 GCA_002796045.1 Candidatus Roizmanbacteria bacterium CG11_big_fil_rev_8_21_14_0_20_36_8 | reverse complement strand
TATGATGAAAAACCTCGTAGATAAGTAGCGGTCTGACGTTGTCTGACTTTGTCAACTGCCTGATCGGCAATATACTCAAGTCTCTCAATTTGTTTCTCCCGATAATCATTGACGTTTATGAGAATTCCCACTGGTTCTCCTACTTCCTTAAAAAGAATTACTTCAAGGATTTTCTGAATTGCACGAATTGTCTCACCATGACGACCGATGACTGTTGGAGCGTCATCTTCGGTTTTAATCAAGACTTGGTACATTCCATTTTCCTCAGTTACCTCAACTGTCACATTGCTGATCATTTTTTCGAGCAGTTCTGTTGCGTGTTTCTGAATTGTTTCTTTGATATCCATATAAATTTTAATTAAATAATAATCAATTAATTGAACTTAAACTTTTTTCAATTTATCAGCTTTATTCTTACTAATATAGTGCTGTACTATACTAAAGATTGAGAAGGTATTCCAGTATAAAGAAATCCCTATAGGTAATGAAAAAGAAAAATAACCTATCATAACAGGAAAGAAATACTTCATCTGGGTATTCATAGCCTTCTGAAATTCCTCTGAAGTACTAGATTCTTTTTTCTTGCTACCCTTTTTCTCATCCTCGATTTGTGAGATTGCTGAAACATCTGTCATCGGATTTTGAGACAAAGTGACTTTTGATTGTAAAAATTGCAATCCAGAAGTGATTACTGGAATAGCGTAATAATACCAAGTTGCACCAAGTTGTGGAGAAAGTCCAAGATTATAAACAAAGAAATTTGGATCAATGCTCTGTATAAATAGCCCTGGATGATACAAACGCTCGTTTATCCTCGTCACTAATGTGCCATCTTTATCAACTTCAAGAATAAATCGAAGTACTTGAAATAATCCGTAAATTAAGGGAATTTGAACAACTGCAAAAAGACAACCTGACGCCGGGTTTATTCCTTCTTTTTGATAAAGTGCCAGTTGTTCTTTTTGGAGTTTTTGAGGATCTTTTTTGTATTTTTTCTGCAATACATCAAGTTTTGGCTTCAAGTCCTTCATCACTTGTGCGGTTTTTATCTGTTTTTGAAAAAATGGATGCAGAGCTGCTCGGATTATCACAGTAACCGAAATTATTGCAAAACCAAATGACCCCATTATTCCAAAAGATCTCAGAAAGTCTGAAATTAAAACTAGGACATTTAAGATTGGATTCGCAAAAAGTGTGTTAAAAATTGAACCTAAGGTTTGTAGCACGTGTAAATATGTTAATTATTAATTATCCAGTATCGAGGTTTCTTCGCCATGGATCGACTTCCATACCGCCTCTGTAACAAATGGAATATATGGATGAAGCATCTTTAGTGACGTAACAAACACCTTTTCCATCTTGATTGAAGCTTCCATACTACCACTGCGAAGGGGTTGTTTCAACTCTTCTATATAATAATCCGCAAAACGATGCCAAACAAATTCATACATAAGATCAAATGCCTTGGCAAGTTTGAAACTTTTAAAATTAATATGATATTGTTTTTCAACCTCTTCAAACTCAGTTTTCAACTCAAAAATAACTTTTGCTATATCAGCATCGGATTTAATATTGGTCTC
>PCVM01000039.1:3840-4014 GCA_002796045.1 Candidatus Roizmanbacteria bacterium CG11_big_fil_rev_8_21_14_0_20_36_8 | reverse complement strand
AGTTGAAGTCTCTTTTGACATTTGAATAAATCGTCCAATATTCCATATCTTATTTGCAAAATTTCTCATCGACTCAATCTTGTCTTCTGATAATACAACGTCTCCACCTTCGCGAGTTCCAAAAATTAATGAGGCTCGAAGAGCGTCTGCGCCATACTGATCAATCATCTTCAA
>PCVM01000039.1:0-3750 GCA_002796045.1 Candidatus Roizmanbacteria bacterium CG11_big_fil_rev_8_21_14_0_20_36_8 | reverse complement strand
TTTTTCTGTCGCGTAATAACACATCATTATCATTCGAGAAACCCAAGCTCGAAGAATATCATATCCTGTTTCCATGACAGTTGTCGGGTAGAAATACTCAGATAGGCCTTCAAAAGTTTTTAAAGTTGCAAAAGGCCACTGAGCGCTGGAGAACCAAGTGTCAAATGTATCTTCATCTTGAACAAACTTACACTCTCCACAAATTTGACACTTCTTGGGCTTCTCGACTGAGACAAACCAAGAACCGTTTTGGCATTTATATGCTGGAATTCTAATTCCCCAAACAATCTGCCTAGATATATTCCAATCAATAAAATCCTCTAAAATTTGAATTAACTGCTTTGTAAATCGCGCTGGGTGGACTTTTATCTTGCCGGATTTTACAAGTTTTATCGCTTCTTTTTTCAATGGGTCAACGGAAATAAACCACTGCTCTTTTGGTAGTGGTTCAAGGGTTTTTCCACATCGGTAACAAGTGTGTAGTACCATCTCGTGCCGAACGATTTTCACAAGATTGCCTGATTTCTCCAATTTAGAAAGGATTATTTTTCTCGCTTCGATAACTGATAGTCCCTCAATTTCTGGAAAACCTGTGTCTTTCATTTTTCCATCAAACCCAATAATTGGATGAGATTTCAACTCATGTTTCTTTCCGATCTCAAAATCATTTGCATCATGATCTGGAGTGACTTTTACGGCTCCTGTGCCAAATTTTGGATCAACATATTCATCTGCGATAATGGGAATTTCACGATCTATAAATGGAAGTGCAACCGTTTTTCCAATCAAATCTTTATATCGCGAATCATCTGGATGGACCATCACTGCAACGTCACCAAAATATGTTTCAGGCCTGGTTGTCGCAATAGTAATTTTTCCACCTTCCTTGACCTCATAGTCAATGTAATACAACTTTCCTGTGATCTCAATGTCGTTGACCTCAAGATCTGAAAAAGAAGTGCCACAATTCGTACAGTAACTCACTAATCGATTTGCCCGATACACAAGCCCATCATCATGTAATTTCTTAAATGTGTCATAAACAATCTTCACAATATCTTCATCCATCGTAAATTTTTTCCTCGACCAATCAAGTGCAAATCCAAGCCTTCGAAGCTGATTTTCCATCACTTCTCGATTTTTCATCACAAACTCCCAAATGTCTGAAAATAAAGTTTTTCTATCAAAATCGAAACGGCTTTTATTTTGTTTTCTCAGATGTTTCTCATAAACAAACTGCGTTTCAATTCCAGCATGGTCTGCTCCAGCAAGCCATAACACTTCCTTACCTTGTAATTTGTTGTAACGGATCATGACGTCTTCATATACATACATTGCGTGCCCTAAGTGAAGATCGGCATTTGCGTTTGGTGGGGGAAGAATTATTGAAAAGGACTCTTTATCCGGATTTACTTTTCCCTCAAAAAATCCCTTCTTCTCCCAAAATGAATATAATTTTTCCTCGTAATTTTGGAAGTTGTATTTATTATTCATATATCTATTCTGACATCTAACTACTAAAGCAGCCACAGAACAAAGTGATACTTTTGTCATCCCGAACTTGTTTCGGGATCTCATTGTTAAGATGCTGAAACGAGTTCAGCATGACATACTATAAAACCCATCATTTCATTTTGCGAGCTATCTAGCTACTAACTACTAATCTATCTCGTACTTTATCAAAGTTAGCTTGAATTTGCAATATAATTGCAGTATCTTTTGAAAGTATGACTTGGATAATTACAACATTTAATTGGTACATATACCTTCTAGTTTTAGGAATTATATTCTTCCCTCTAACGTCCAGGATCTTTAAATCGTATTTAGATCGCGGTTATCCCTTTGCAAAAACTCTTTCGATCATAATCACGACTTATACAATGTTTCTCCTTGGCTCAATGCGTATTCTGCCTTTTACTAAAGAAGCACTACTACTTATACTTTTTGTATTCGGAATATTTAGCTACAAATTCTTATCTAAAGAGTTTCGTCAAATTTTTAGACTAACAAAACAGCAGTACTTAATCATCGCTTTTGAAGAAATACTTTTTATCCTAAGTTTACTGGCGCTTACATTTATTAGGGGTCAAGAACCTTCAATTCATGGTCTTGAAAAATTCATGGATTATGGCTTCATACAATCAATACTCAACTCGACATATTTCCCTCCTCTTGATATGTGGCTTTCGGCAGATCTTGCAAACTTAAATGGATATCCGATCAATTATTATTACTTTGGACATATGACTGGGGCATTTCTAATCAGATTGACTAGTATTAAGGCCACTATTGGTTACAATCTCATTCTGGCGACAATCCTCGCGCAAGGAATGACGCTTACATTTTCAATTGTTTCAAATTTAATTAGACAATTAAACAAACAAGTTGAATTAAAAACTCCTTTATCTACTCTAAAACTAATCATTTATGGGACTATTGGGGCCATTACTGTGAATTTGGCAGGAAACCTCCATACGATATATATCTTCACAAAAGGATATCCAAATGAAAGTCCTGAACCTTTCTGGGGAATATTTCAGTCTCTTTCTCAGATTACTGCAACAATGACACGAACTGGGAATGGTTTTTTTGAAAGCATGATCCAAAACTCAAGTTACTGGTACCCAAATGCTACAAGATTCATCCCATTTACGATTCATGAGTTCCCGTCATACTCATATATAGTAGCCGACCTCCATGGTCATGTTTTTGAAATACCTTTTGTTCTTTTAACTTTTGCTATTATCTTCCTTTTTTATACTCATATTCGCACACCTCATAAAGTACAGCACTCAATCGGTGACTCTCTCAGGAAATTATTGTTACCAATTTTTAAAAAGTTTAGTTTCGAAAAATACTTAGATATATTCAAAAAAATAAAACTTGGAAGAATCGAGGTTGGATATGTGATCGCTATCGGAGCGATGATTGCAGTAAATTACATGACCAATGCATTTGATGGACCGATATACCTCTTATTAATTTTGGCAATTCTTTTTTATCATTATAGAATAAGCTGGAATTTCATTATTCAGTCAGTTTTTCTAACACTGTCATTTCTTGTATTTTCATTTCCATTTTCTCTTTACTTTTCACCTTTTGCTACTGGAGTTGGAGTAAATTGCAGTCCAGATTTTCTTGTCAATCTCCAAAAAATAGGGCCATTTCTCTTTGAAAAAAATAACTGCCAACTTTCAAGTCCTTGGATGATGTTGGTTCTCTGGGGATTTTTCTGGATTTCCTTAATTCTTCTTGGCACATATTTTATTATCAGAAAAAGACAATCATCTCATTTCACCCTGACTGAAATTGATAGGTTTCTATTGATAATATTCGGATATGGCACATTTCTAATAATTATTCCTGAGTTTATCTATGCAAAAGACATTTATCCAGCTCATTTTCGGGCAAACACGATGTTTAAGATGGGATATCAGGCATTTATGATGATGGGAATAGCATCTACTGTCGTGTTGTACAGAATTGGTGTTTGGTCAAATAAAATCTTGCATTTTCCTTTTAGAACTGTCTTTATTGTATTTTTAGCCCTTATTGCAATTTATCCGTATTTAGGATTTCCTTCATATTATCCTGGTTTATTCAAATCTGAAACTTATAAAAAGGATTTTTCAATTGACGGGCTAGACTGGATGGAAACTCAACATCCAGAAGATAAAGAACTTATTGATTTCATAATGAAATTCGTACCTCTGCAGGTTGTTATTGCTGAGGCTCAAGGGGACTCATACA
>PCVM01000051.1 GCA_002796045.1 Candidatus Roizmanbacteria bacterium CG11_big_fil_rev_8_21_14_0_20_36_8 | reverse complement strand
ATTTTTCTATTTAGTATTCGGTCCAGAGCGTGTGTAGTCCAAATTATCCCACCATATGTGCGCGAGTAAAGCATATAATAATTGTATCAAGTTCTTTCAATTATGACACAGGTGTGATATAATATTATAGGATATATTTACTTATATGTTAAATACAATATTTACAAAATTATTAATCTTCGTTGTTGCATTTAGTGCAATAATCATTACTCCCCATGTGGCAAAAGCCGCTGGAGGACTTTATGATAATCAGCCTCAAGACAATGTTGTGGTTGTTCAGATCGATGGGATCGTTGCCTCACAAATTCAACATGACGGTAAATATTATATTGCCGGAACTTTTAAGGAGGTAAAAGTTGACGGAGGTCAACTTCAGACGAGGAATAATTTCGTAGTTGTTGATTTGGCAACTCGAGCAGTTGACAATTGGATAATAAACACAAATGCCCCTATCCAAGACATAGCAATAGGAAATGGAGTGTTGTATATCGGAGGTCTTTTTACTCAAATTAACGACAAAGAGCAGAATTATTTCGTAGCATTTGACATAGCTTCACAAAAGCCAATTACTCTAAATTTGGCAGCAAATGGTCCAGTAAACGGTCTTGAAGTTTATGAAAATTTACTTTTCATTGGTGGAGAATTTACAAAAATTGATGGTGTTGAGAGATCCTATCTAGCTGCTTTTGATCTAGTGAAAAAAGAATTTCGAAAATGGAATCCAAATGTAAATGGAGTAGTGAATGACTTATTAATAAATCAAAACAGATTGTATGTGGCTGGGGAATTTACTCAAATAAATGGGCAAGATCGTACATATCTTGCTGCATTTGCTGTTCCAAGTGGAAATTTGACTAGCTGGAAGCCAGTAGTTGGTGGAGAAGTTCTGAAAATAAATGTTCAGGAAAATTCTATTTCTGTTACGACTAAAACTGTCGGGACTGTTACGCTTGAAACCGAGTCTTCAAATCCTATAACACAAGCACCAATCGATAATAGAACACAGCAAGAAAAAGATGTCGATGAGGGACTAAGAATTCACACTGAGGAATTTGGGTTTAAAGTGCCAACTCTAGGAGACATTCTTACTTTTGCAATCAGAATATTCTTTGTTGTTGCCGGACTTACAACACTGTTTTACTTACTTCGTGGCGCCTTGGGTTGGATCACATCAGGAGGAGATAAAGATTCGGTATCTGAGGCAAGGCAAAGAATTCAGGCTGCAATTATCGGTTTGATACTGGTTGTTGCCGTACTTGCGATTGTTTGGACTATAGAGCAGGTGATATTCGATAGAAAGATTTGTTTTGGATTATCTTGTCCCCTCACCCTCCCTGCTCTTCTTGAACCACTCGATTAGTTGAATTTGTTTTATTTGTTTTGCGATGATCCAACTCTTTTTGATAGATTTTATGAAATTCGTCAGTTACTTTTTCAAGATTTTTATCATCTAAATTTTCAAGATCTACCATAATATTTCTGGCTGTTCTAGTCGCACGGATAAGTTCGTCAAGCTTCAACTGAGTCGCACGGGCATCTCGATTTTGTGTATTTTGAATAATAAAAACCATCAGAAAAGTAATAATGGTGGTGCTCGTATTGATGACCAGTTGCCAGGTATCTGAAAAGTTGAAAATTGGACCAGTTATCATCCAAGCCGCTATCAAAATTGCGGCAAGAAGAAAGGTTTTTGCATTTCCTGTAATCTGGGATACTTTTTGAGCAAATAGTCGAAAACTTTCAGGTGACATAAAATCATTGTAATACAATTTGCTCAAATATTAATAGCGTCTTCAACAGAGAATGGGCCTATTTTGGTTCTTTTGATAGATAGTGCAACCGCACCAACATTAAGTGTTTGACCTATTTCATGAGCGATTGCACGTATATATGTGCCTTTGGAGCATGAAATTGAGCAGCCAAGTTTGACAAGTTTTAAGCTTGGATTTTTCCTATTTATTTCGATCCAGTTTGCAATAATTTTATCTTGGCGAAATTTTCCTTTTACTTTATTTATTTTCTTACAAGTCTCTATGAAGATGTCTTTGAAGTTGATAACTTCAAGATTATTCAATGTTATTGTGTTTATAGTAATTTTCTTATTTGGTATTTTAACTTCGTTAATTTTTCCTTCCCGTGCCCAGTAAAAAAGCGGTTTCCCATTAACACGAACAGAGGAGTATGGTGGATATTTTTGGTCCAAGGTACCAATTAACATATTAAATTTTTCTCTAATATGTTTTTTTACTTGTGAGTTTGAAGAGGTTGTTGTATTAATATTTTTCATCAATCCCATAAGATCATACGTGTCAGTTTCAATTCCAAGAAGGACCTCAAAATCATAAGACTTGGTCATATTCTCATATTTTTTCTTTTGTTTATTTTCATTCCCGACTAAAATTAACAAAAGTCCTTCAGCCATAGGGTCGAGTCGGCCAGCATACCCAAGTTTGACATTTTGATATTCTGGAAATTTTAGTTGAAATTCCCAGATTGCTTGAAGTGGAGTGAGCGATACTTTTTTATACAAATGAATAATTTTCATACTCGCAACTTATGGTATTTAATTTTGCTAAAATATACCATGTCATACTCAAAAGAAGATCTTGAAAAACATCTCAAAGAGGAGCATAGGCAATCTCCATTTTCAGAGTATTTGAAAGAAATTGTATATGGCGGTGCGGACGGAATTGTGACTACTTTTGCTGTCGTTGCTGGATTTGCTGGAGCTGGCGCTGCTGCTCAAATTGGCGGACTAGGTACATTAACGGTCCTGCTTTTTGGTTTAGCAAATCTTTTTGGAGATGCTTCTTCGATGGCACTTGGAAATTTTCTCTCGATCAGATCTGAGCAAGACCGGTATAAAAAAGAAGAGGATAAAGAGTTTTTTGAAATCAAGCACAATCCTAATATGGAGAAAGCTGAGTCTGTTGAAATAATGAAACAACAAGGATTTGACCAAAAAGCCGCACAAAAATTGGTGGACATATACGCAACAAACGAAAAATACTGGGTGTCATTTATGATGAAGTATGAGCTTGAAATGGCAAATCCATTTGATGAAAATCCTTACTTCACAGCGGTTGCCACTTTTATGTCATTTATTTTTTTTGGAACAATACCGCTCATTCCATACCTTATTGACTCAGCAAATCCAAACGGATTTATTCTCGCAATTACTGCAACTATCTTGGCTCTATTTTTGCTTGGAATACTACGCTTGAGAGTAACAAAGCAATCCGCTATAAGATCGGTAGGAGAGATTGTATTGATTGGAGGAGTATCTGCTGTAATTGCCTACATTGTCGGAACATTCTTCCGAATTTAATCTTTAATCATGTATCCTATACCACGAACTGATCTAATAATTTTTTCTTCACAGTTATTTTTAAATTTTTTTCTTAAGTAGCC
This sequence comes from Candidatus Roizmanbacteria bacterium CG11_big_fil_rev_8_21_14_0_20_36_8, assembly GCA_002796045.1. Lineage (GTDB taxonomy): Bacteria > Patescibacteriota > Microgenomatia > UBA1406 > GWC2-37-13 > UBA1450. The sequence goes on along the minus strand of PCVM01000051.1, from coordinate 4,826 downwards.
TATGTATACATCAACAATTCTGGTTTTTAGTCCAGTTGAGGAGTGCCAAATATAATTTAGAATCTTCGTTCGAGATACTGGTTTTCCCGCATGTTTCATAAGTAAACATAGAAGTTTGAATTCCTGATCGGTGAATTGAAGTATTTTTTTACCACAAAGAACAACTTGAGTTTCGGTGTCGATCGTTATCTGAGGAGTTGAGATCACCATAAGTCATTTATTTTATACAATAAATGGATCATGGGTTGTGTGAAAGAAATTAATATCCTTGAGATTTGGCAATTCCAACTACAGCCCACAAAATGATTATTAATGCGGCTATAAAAGACATTTCTCCGACATGTCTCATTACTTTTTCTTTTTGCTTCTTTGTAAGACTCATTAGTTTATCTTACTGAAAATATTCATACATTGTCAAGAGGTAGATTATTAAAATCTTAACGATTTGACATGCTATGATATATGAACATGAACATTGCGATTATTGGTGCTGGGTTTACTGGTTTGACAGCTGCAAACTCTTTAATTTTAAAAGGCAATACGGTTGAAATATTTGAAATGGATAAAACTCCCGGTGGTCTTGCAATGGGTTTTAAAAAAAATAATTGGGACTGGTCTTTAGAAAAGCATTATCACCATATTTTTAAAAGTGATTCCTCAATTTTAAGTTTAGCAAAAGAGATTGATACTTCATTTAATTTTTATCGTCCAAACACCTCATCTCTCATTGACAATCACATAATTCAGCTTGACTCACCGGAAAAATTGCTACAGTTTAGCGCTCTATCAGTACCATCCCGACTTCGTATGGGTTTGGTGCTCGGATATTTGAAGTATGTTGTAAAATGGCAAGATCTGGAAGGATTTAAGGCTCACGATTGGCTTGAGAAACAACTTGGAAGGGAGCCGTATAGCATCCTATGGGAGCCACTTTTAAAATCAAAATTTGGTCCATATTACAAAGATATTTCGCTTGCTTGGTTCTGGGCTCGTATCAAGGCACGAAGTACGAAGCTCGGTTATCCAGAGGGTGGTTTTGGGCATTTTGCAGATAGGCTTGCAGAAAAGGCTGTCTCATTGGGAGGAAAGATCCACTTCGATTGTCAAGTTGATCGGATTGTTCCAAACGGCAAAACTGTCACAGTTTTTTACAAAGGTAAAAAATCTGATTTTGATGCCGTCATTGTCACAGTCTCGAATGCTCTTTTTGCTCATCTAGCACAATCTTTACCCGAAGATTACAAGAAAAAACTAAATGAATTTAAAGGAATTGGTGCGTTAAATATTGTCTTGGAGTTGAAAAAGGAGTTTTTGCCAAAAGATGTATATTGGCTCAATATCTGTGATCCTAGCTTTCCATTTTTAGCAGTAGTTGAGCATACACATTTTATCGATAAGTCTCACTACAACAACTCAAATATTGTTTATATAGGGAATTACCTTCCAAGTGATCATGAATTATTTTCCCTGTCGAAAGAGAAATTGTTAGATCGTTATCACCCATATCTCGATAAAATTCACTCTGGTTACAAAAATAATTTACTTGATATTCATCTTTTCAAGGTTCCATTTGCACAACCTATTGTTACGACTAGTTTTTCAAAAAAGATTTTACCTTTTAATACGCCAATTCCAAATCTTTATTTAGCAAATATGCAGCAGGTTTATCCTTGGGATCGTGGAACAAATTATGCTGTCGAAATGGGCAGGAGAATTGCTAAAATAATTCACACATAAACTGAATAATGAAAAAAATTACAAGCCTACTACTATTTGTCATTATTATTATAATCTTTGCGGGTTCAGTAAATGCGTCTGAGTTTGACGTCAAATGCGATGAACGAAAATGCACTCCTTCAAACGCTGGAAAGTTTTTTGACAAAGAAGTTCTTTGGTATCCTACATACTCTGAGATGAATCGAGTTACGATCACAAATAAAGGTGATGTAGATCAATTTATTGGTCATAGGGCATTTAATATTGCACCTTCTTCAAACCAAGTTGAAATTTCAGAGGTTTTAGATCTAGTTATTATTCGAGAAAGTGTTAGTAAAGTTGTTTGGAAGAGTACTTTGAAAGACTTTTATAAAACTGATGAAGCAGTACTCGGAGTTTTGGGGCCTGGGAAAACTGACAGTTTTACTTACACTATCACGATGAATAAGGATGCCGGAAATCAGTACCAAGGAAAGTCTACTCAATTTGATCTTATGTTTGGTTTTTTTATGCCCACTGTTACACCAACGCCTACTTTAACTCCTACTCCTTCCCCAATCTCTACAATAACGCCTACGCCAGGTCCAACCACTTTAAACAGTCGTGATCTAGAAACGTCTGATAAGACTGTGGGGGAAGTTCAAGGAGTGAGCGACACCCGGAAAATGGGAGGACTCATCGAAACATTGAAATTTAATTCAATTGAAATTTATGAGAAGTTTATTGCAATGACTCGTTTGCCGACGCCAATTCGCATTTCTGGGGGAATCCAAAATGACAATATAGATGCAGTTTCTCAATATACTTACTCTGATAGGGGTAATAATTATTTTTTGCCAATTCTACTTGGAGTTTTTATTGCGCCTTGGATTTTCTTCGGATATATTAAATTTCGCCTAAAGAAATGATACAATTATTTCATGATTAAAAGACGAGTAATTGTCTGGCTTGCTACTATAATGGTAATGTTCGGTTTTCTAGATACTTTATATTTGTCCTATAATCATTTTAACTCCTCGATTATAATCTGTTCGGAAGGGATATTTGGCAATTGTGGCGAGGTATTAAATAGTCAGTACTCTACAGTGTTTGGATTTCCCCTTGCAGTCATTGGTCTTATTTACTATTTTATTTTTGGATATTTGTTTTGGGTTGCTTTAACTTTGGGGGGCAAATTGTATAAAAGGTTAATCTTCATACAAACTGCTCTGGGACTTGTTTTTTCCGCATATCTCACATTTTTACAGTTTTTCATAATTAAGTCTTTGTGCCCTTACTGTCTACTATCTGCGATAATCAGTTTGATTTTATATTTATTAGTAAGGTTGTTGTGGAGGCGTGATTATCGACTTTTTATACTTACAAAAATAGAATTTTCATATAAAGTTTTTGCAAAACCGTTATTTTTCCTCCTTCCACCCGAATGGGTTCATGAGCAGGCAATGTTTTGGGGAGAGATTGCGGGAAAAATTCCATTAATGCGTAATTTTTTCAAAAAAGTATTTTATTTTGAATATCCAATATTGAAGCAAAAAATAGCAGGCATTACCTTTGATAATCCTTTAGGATTGTCAGCAGGATACGATTATATGTCCGCTTTTTCTAAAATCCTCCCATCCGTCGGATTTGGGTTTGAGACAGTGGGAACAATTAGTAATTATCCATTTGAAGGTAATGCAAGACCGCGTCTTGGAAGACTTCCAAAATCAAAATCATTACTTGTTAATAAAGGGTTTAGAAATCCAGGAGCTGATGCGACAATTGATAAATTGAAAAATATGTCATTTGAGTTTCCTTTGGGGATTAGTATCGGAAAAACAAATTCTATCGAATTTGCAGGAACTAAAAAAGCAGCCGTTGGTGACGTTGTTGCAGCTTTCAAGAAATTTGAAAGTGCAAAGCTAAAAAATAAATATTATGAACTAAATATCAGTTGTCCAAATTTGAAAGGTGGCGTAACTTTTTATCCACCCGAAGAGCTAAATATTCTTCTTAAATCTTTGAAAAAATTAAATATAAGCAAGCCTGTATTTATAAAGATGCCTATTGAGAAATCAGATGAAGAAGTGCGCAAAATGCTTGATGTGATAGTCAAATATAAATTCATAGTTGGCGTTATTTTTGGAAACCTACAAAAAGATAGGAGTGATAAGTCATTTGATCAATTGGAAATAAAGACTGCAGGAATTGGAAATTTTAGTGGAAAGCCTACATTTCGACGATCGAATGAACTTATTAAACTCGCATACTCTCGATATGGGAATAAATTGATTGTTATCGGGTGTGGAGGAATATTCACCGCAGAAGATGCGTATCGAAAGATTAGACTTGGAGCATCTCTCGTTGAACTTATAACAGGTATGATTTTTGAGGGTCCACAATTGATCTCCCAAATTAATACTAAACTGGTCGAGCTTCTAAGAAAGGATGGATTTGAGAAATTGAGCGATGCTGTGGGCATTGATTCCTGATCGATTTAATAATTTATCTGACATTTTCGCCAAAGACCTCTATTTTCTGCCTGAGCATTTTTTTGAGCAACTAGCAATTTATCGTGATGCTTAACATCTGGGGGATAAGTGATCACCTTTCCATATCCATTTTCAATAAGGTATTCTTCGATGAATATAGCCTCAGCTGGATTATCAGGATTTGGAAGATAAATATATCTGAGAAGTCTTCCATATCTGTCAGTTTCTGAAACATCTTTTTCAAGATAAATCCATTTATTTGAAAGCAGTGACTTCATCTTGTTCGATGCTTCTTTTCCGTAACACTGAATTGATTTTTTTGGGTGAACAGTCTCTGGAGTGTCGACTCCGATAAATCTCACGTGCTCTCCTGAATCAATCTCAATAGTATCGCCATCGATTACTTTTGCAACTAATGCTTTTTGAAGATTTTCAGGATTTATTTGAACAACTGATGTTGAACTTTTTACAAGTTCGTGAAATGAAATCAAGCCACCAATTTTAATATTTAGTGTTTCGAGTGAAAGCAATATGAATACTACGATAAAGGGAAGGATGTAAAGTTGCCAAAGTTTGACAGAATTCATTATGTAATTATATTACAATTATACCAAGAAGTGATCGTTCTTTTGAAATGAG
>PCVM01000098.1:2323-8480 GCA_002796045.1 Candidatus Roizmanbacteria bacterium CG11_big_fil_rev_8_21_14_0_20_36_8 | reverse complement strand
CGCCAAAAAAACTACGGCTGCAAAATAGACTATTAGAATAGATGCACTTTTAATTAACTTTAGCACTAGATTCGGCTTCGTTTCCTTTTTTTGTGATTTCTTTTTTCCCATACGTCAAGTATACCCAAGAAAAAACCAACGCTATCATTGAAATTTTTGTATACTGAAACTGCATATGACTTTTGATATAAAAGAATATAAACAATCCTATCTTGATTCTGCCCGATTATTAGTCAATAAAATGAAAAAAATATTATTATTAGGGCCAAGCATTGAGGAAATTAAAACTTTTCATAGACTTGCACATTCTCTGAAAAGTCAGGCACTGGTGATGGGTTTTCAATATATTGGCCTTACAGGGCGTGCCCTTGAAGCAATTTTCAAGGAATTATTAGATAAAAAAGGAATTATTAAAATAGACGCAGAAAATATAGATATTTATAAAAAAGCTTTAAAGTCTGTCGAAAACTCTCTTGATAAAATTGAGAAAAATGATGAAGAAGCCGATCTAACAGAAACTATTAAAGAACTTGAAGAAATTGCAGGAGTTCCAGTACTCAGTTTGTTAAAACTAAAAGTATAGATATTCAATCTATGAAAATATTAATTGCGGAAGATGATAAATTTTTACAGAACTTTTATAAAACTCAGTTGGTCCAACACGGGTTTGATGTCGAAGTTGCAGATGATGGTATAAAAGCCATGGAAAGTATGCGCGACCAAAAACCTGACCTCCTAATGCTTGACCTAATCATGCCAAATTTGGATGGATTTGGAGTGCTGACAGAGCTGTCAAAAGATTCAATCTTAAAAAACATACCTGTCATGGTCTTCTCAACACTCGGACAAGAATCTGATGTAAAAAAAGCAATGGATCTCGGGGCAAAAGGTTATGTAAATAAAAGTTTTTTTGATCTTGATAAATTATTAATAAGCATTCAAAACGCGATACAGACAAAATAAGTTAAATTATTACTCTAATGAAATCATGACAATACCCGAACAAGAGCTCATCACGCTTTTAAAAGATATAAAAGTCTTAGATGATAAAAAGCTGAAAGATGTCAATAACTTTATGAAAAATGCTCACCTCGAGTTTACAGAGGCCTTATTGCAACTGAACCTCATTACGGATGAACAACTAGGGATAACGATAGCAAATCATCTAAAAGTTCCCTTTATTTCGCTCTCGAAAATCTCAATTCCTGAAGAAATTTTCCATATTGTTCCAGAAAAAATTGCACGAAAACAAAAAGTTATTGCATTTGCAAGAGATGAAACAGGGATCAAACTCGCGATGTCTGACCCATCAAATAAAGATATTATCGAAATGATTGCGCATAAAACACAATCAACTGTCTCTCCTCACTTGGCTACAGAGCGAGACATCATGAACGCATTTTATATTTTCAAAAAAAATCTTCAAAAATCTTTTGATCGTCTCCTTGAAGCATCGAAAGAAAGAGATCATCTTCACGATGTCCCAATTGCAAAAATTGTTGACTTGATTTTAGAGACTGCTTATTATGATAAAGTATCAGATATTCACATTGAACCTGAGGAGGAAAATGCGTTGGTTAGATTTCGTATTGACGGCATTCTTCACGATGTGGTTGTTTATCCAACTGAGCTTCATGATCGTATAATGACTAGAATTAAAGTACTTTCTCGACTTCGAACTGACGAACATATGAGCCCACAAGACGGAAAGTTAAGGCATGAAATTGAAGACAGTTTTCTTGATCTTCGCGTTTCGATAATTCCAATCGTTGAAGGTGAAAAAGTAGTCATGCGCTTACTTTCTTCTCATAATAAAAATATTACCCTTACCGATCTGGGGATGAGCGAGTCAGATCTTGAAAAAGTTAGTCATGCATACACCAGATCGTATGGAATGATTTTGTCGACAGGACCAACAGGTTCCGGAAAATCGACCTCAATTTATGCAATATTAAAAGTGTTAAATACTAGATCAAAAAATATTACTACAATTGAAGACCCTGTTGAGTATCGAATTCAAGGAGTCAATCAAATTCAAGTCAACCCAAAAACAAATTTGACTTTTGCGACAGGTCTAAGATCGATTCTTCGCCAAGATCCAAATATTGTTTTTGTTGGAGAAATTCGAGACTCAGAAACAGCTGGAATTGCAGTAAATGCTGCCTTGACAGGACATTTAGTCGTCTCAACTCTTCACACAAATGACTCTGCGACCGCTCTTCCCAGACTTATAGATATGAAAGTCGAACCATTTCTTGTTGCCTCAACTGTAAATGTCATAATAGCCCAAAGATTGGTCAGAAAAATTTGTGACATGTGCAAAATTTCAGTCGAGATGACGCTTGCCGATCTTTCCGAGAATTTGCCAAATGACTTAGTCGAAAAACATTTTGGCAAAAAAGAAAAAATAAATATTTATAAGGGAACGGGATGCGCCATATGCCATAGCACAGGATATACTGGGCGTATTGGAGTTTTTGAGGTATTGGAAGTTACCAAAAGAATACGAGCATTAATTCTTAAGAAATCAGACTCTGACGTAATAATTCAACAGGCAAAAGAAGATGGAATGTTCAGCATGCTCGATGATGGTCTGAATAAAGTTTCAAGGGGAGAGACCACTCTTGAGGAAGTCCTCCGTGTCACAAAGATTGAAATTGAGTAAAAATCTATGTCAAAAAATATATCGATTTCAACAAAGGATAAAATTGCTTTATTTGACAATCTGTCAACAATGCTTGGAGCTGGAATTTCAATACTAGAAGCTGTCGACTCACTTCTTGAGGATTCCAAAGGTAATCAAAAAGAACTCCTCTCTTATCTTCGGTCAGATCTAACACAAGGGAAACAGATCTCTGATTCTTTTTCACGTTTTCCAAAAACATTTGACCCTGTTACCTTAAACATAATTCGAGCTGCCGAAGAAGCAGGAACCATTGATACAACATTTAACGATATCAAAGCCCATACACAACAGGAGATGGAGTTCATTGACAAAATCAAAGGTGCAATGATCTATCCACTTGTGATATTTACAGTTTTTGTTGGAGTGATCCTTTTAATTTTGACATTTGTGATGCCAAAAATGGCATCGGTTTTTGCTCGGATGAAGGTCAATCTTCCCCTTCCAACAAAAGTCATGCTTTTTTTATCCGCTTTTTTAATGGAACACACAATCTTAGTTGTTATCTCAACAATTATTATAATCACAATACTAATTGCCATATATCGAACCAAGAAATCTATGCTCTTTGCTGTAATTTTTTCGTTACCGGTCGTGAGCGAGCTTGTCAAACAGATTGACATTGCCCGGTTTACTCGTAGCATGTCTTTGCTTTTGTCGGCCGGTTTAACACTTACTAACGCTCTAGAATTATCTGAGCAAGTAGTCTGGCGAAAAGACATGCAGAGATTGGTCAAGCATATTCGCCTTGCTGTGATGTCAGGAAAACGTGTTTCTGAAGCCGTACGAGAGGGGAAAGGCCTTATCCCAATGCTCGTTGTCAAACTTATTGAAGCTGGCGAAAAAACAGGGTCACTTGATGTTGCGATGCAGCATGTTTCTGAACATATGGATTATGAAGTGAACAGATCTTTGACGACCTTAACTACGCTCCTTGAGCCAATAATGTTAGTTTTTATCGGTGTCGTGGTCGGAGGAATGATGATGGCGATAATCACCCCGATTTACGGACTAATTGGTCAGGTACGAAATCTTTAATTGTTATTTTTTTAATATAATTTCTACATGAATTACGCTGATCCAAAGCCTCAAATATTTAATTTTGCATTTACGTTGATTGAGGTGTCCGTTGTACTGGCGATTTCACTCATTATTATGACTTTTGCAATCGTTGGGATATCTAGCTTTCAAAGCTCAGCATATCTTGACACCTCACTTGAGGTGTTCATCTCAGATATCAAATCTCAACAAAATAATGCAATGAACGGTGTGGTAAATGAAAGTGGTAATACATCAACTTATGGAGTTCATTTTAACGAAAACACCTACACCCTTTTTACAGGTTCAGTTTACAACCCTAATAATGAATCAAATTTTGAAGCCACGCTTGATGGAAATGTAATATTTCAAAATATCACTCTTCCAAATAACGAAATCATATTTCAAAAAGGTAGTGGGGAGATTGAAGGCTACGTCAATGGATTAGATAGTATTTCGATTCTTTCTCCAAGTGGCGAAGAAGTTTTGATTACTTTCAACAAATTAGGAGTTATTACAAGCCTGTGATATTAAAGATCGACAATCGTTTTGACAATTTAGGACAATCTTTAATTGAATTATTGGTTGTTATTGCAGTTATGGCACTTATTCTCCCTGCCATAACCGCAGGTTTTATCGTTTCTCGCGAAGGAAGGCCCCAACAAAAAAGACGCCAACTCGCAACTGCGATGATTAATGAATCTCACGCAGCATTAAAAAGTATCCGCGAACAAAGTTGGTCAAATTTTGATACGAATGGAACTTATCATGTCGTAAATAATAGCTCGACTTGGTCTCTGGTTCCTGGGAGTGAGATTGTTGATGGATTAACAAATCAGATAACGATTTCTGATGTACATCGGGACGCCAATCACAACATTGTTGAGACTGGCGGATATATCGATCCATCAACGAAAAAACTACTCCTCTCAGTAACTTGGGATATTCCACTAACAACAACTGTTGAGTCGAAGATATATTTAACTAGATATCTTGACAATGCAACATATTTTCAATCAACTGAGGCTGAATTTTTAACTGGAACGCTTACAGGTACTATTGTGACAAATGCCGACGACGGTGAAGTGGCACTCGGATCAGGAGGGTCTAGCTCTTGGTGTGAACCTTCTTTGACAATTGCCGCGCTTGATTTACCAAAAAGTGGTGTGGCAAATGCAGTGACTGCGATAGAAGGCGTCGCGTTTGCTGCGACCGGAGACAATGCCTCAGGCGTAGCTTTTGCAAAAATAAATATTTCAAACGACTCTCCGCCAGTTGCGGCTATTGCAAACACATTTGATGGTTATAAAACAAATGATGTTTTTGGAATTTCAGGCTATGCCTTTTTAGCAACAGATACAAACAATAAAGAAATTGTAATACTCAATATTTCCAATAATCCAGTTAGTGAAGTCGGCTATTTTGATGCCAGTGGATCAACCGATGGCGCAGCTATATTTGTGCTAGGAAATGTTGGATACATGGTTCAAGGTTCAACATTTTGGACATTTGACCTTTCATCTATGAACGGCTCAAGACCAGCTCTTGGATCAGTGAGCCTTGAAGATGCCGGACGAGCGCTTCATGTGCTTGGATCTTACGCCTATGTGGCTGTAAATGATGACGATCATCAGCTTCAAATCGTAGATATTAGCAATCCGAGTTCTCCTCAGATCGTTGGTTGGGCAAATATTGCCACGTCTGGTGTATCAGATATCATCGTGAACGAAACTGGAACTAGGGCATATATTTCAGGCAATTTAAGTAGTAGTAATAATGAAGTGTTTATTATTGACATTTCAACAAAAACCGGTAGTAGGCCGGTGATCGGAAGTGCAGACACCACTCCAATGAATCCAAGAGGGTTAACAATTGTTCCGGGAAACCGAATGATTGTGGTTGGCACATCGGGAGAAGAGTATCAAGTATTTAATATTGCAACAGAATCAACGCCAACCTACTGTGGAGGCATTGAAGTTGATGCGGGAATTAAGGGAATATCATCAGTTCTGGAAACTGATGGCAATGCGTATTCATATATCATAACTGGAGACGTGAGCGAAGAGTTTAAGATCATAGAAGGTGGTCCAGGCGGCTCGTTTGCCGCGACCGGTATTTATGAATCAGCGACTTTTGACGCTTCGTATTCGACCGCTTTCAACAGGCTAATTCCACAGTCGACAATCCCCAGCAACACTGATTTGAAATATCAAATAGCAATAACTGATCCAGTTTCAGGGAGTTGTGCTGGGGTTAATTTCAACTTCACAGGTCCTGATGGAACTGATCAATCTTTTTACTTAAATAGTGGGAGTATATTTTTTAATGACGATGGTCAAAATTATGAAAATCCAGCTCGGTGTTTGAGATATCGAGCATATCTTTCCAGTTCAGATTCATCATCAACTCCAATTTTTGAGTCGATGATGATAAATT
>PCVM01000098.1:0-2259 GCA_002796045.1 Candidatus Roizmanbacteria bacterium CG11_big_fil_rev_8_21_14_0_20_36_8 | reverse complement strand
TTTTTATGGGACTTTACTCCATCGTTCTTCTTGTGCTTACGACACTTTTTGCGGAGATTGTTCAAAAGCAACTCGAACTTCAAAGTACCACTTCGGTAGAAACCGATCATACCTATATTTTATCAAGACTGAACTACGATTTTAATAGGGCCGATTCAGTGATAATACCTGATGTTATTGGAGACGTGAGCGAACAACTAACACTTGTCATCGAAGGCATTGAATATACTTATTCAGTTAACGGAACGGCGTTTGAGCTATCAGGTAACGGAGGAACATTTCAACTAAATAGCCCTCGAACAGAAGTATCTGATGTAACATTTCAAAAAATCGGCAATCTTTCAGGATCGCCGACAATTAAAACTAAGTTAAAGTTAAATAGCAAAGTCCAAGAATCATCTGGAATAAAAAATATTGAAATAGATACAACTTTTGGTCTAAAACCATGAAAAAAAATAACGCTATAAATTATGAATCAGGACATACTTTAGTTACTATATTAGTTTTTACAGTTGTGGCACTTGCCGTTGTAACGGCATCAGTTAACGCAATAATCACAATTACCAGGTCGACTGCAGTTCTCGAGAGGCACATTATCGTGACCCAGGCGGCAGAGAGCGGAATAGAAAATGCAATCTTGAGACTTCTTCGCGACCCGTCATACAATGGTGAAATTTTGACAATCAATGACATAACGGTTATCATCACGCTTGCTGGAAGCGATCCGAAGGTTATATCAGCAAGCTCCCAGTATTTTGGAGAGAAACAAACCATTGAAGTAACTGTCACGTATAATGAAAATAGGCTAACAATCTCCAGTTGGAATTACGTATACTAAAAGGGTACATGAGAAGTTTATTTTATATTGATCGCAATCGAATTTTTTATTATGGAGGAAACACCGCTTCTCCTATCGAGCTTCCCTTTCCACCCTCGGTGGTTGCGGATATCGAAGTTCTTGATGAGATTGAGCTTACGAAAATCCTCTCTGAATTTATAAAAAAGAATAAAATCCAGCACTCTTCCACTCTGATTTTCTTTTCTCCATCTAGTTTTTTCAAACGAGACCTTCCTGATTCACTGAAGCCTGAAGAGTATTTACTTCAAAAACAAAAATTTATTGAAAATGTTCCTTTTAATCATGTTTTAGAAACTACATTTGAAATTAAACCAGAAATTAAGACAGTGGTGGTAGTAAATCGTGATTTTACATATTCGATTAGAAACGTCTTGCAAAAACTTGGTTTTACAATTGAGGCTATTATTCCTTCTTTTGCATTATTTAGCGATCAACAAATCAATTTCAATACAACAACGGCACAAACAATCATGAAACATTTCTCATCTCTACAAAAAATCAGCTTTCCAATTCTTGAGTCTAAACAAAATTCAGTTCAAGAAGAATCTGAAGAATATGAATCACCAGCCGAACCATCTCGTAGTAGGCTGTACATCATGATTTCAATTTTTTCTATCTTGATAGTAGTCTTGATTGTTGTTTTTATGACTTTTCGTAGCCCAAAAATTAGCACTAAAATCAAGACTGCCCCAATTTCAAAACCAGTTATCGTTAACTCTCCAACCTTAATCATTTCCGAATCAATACTTCCATCCCCCATTAGTCCTACCGATAGGCCAAAAAATGCGGTTTCGATTCAAGTCTTGAACGGCTCTGGAATCCCAGGCCAAGCCGAAAAAATACGAGATCGATTATCTGCTGCAGGCTATGAAAATGTTGATGTTGGAAATGCACCTCAACTCAACTCTAGCAATACGCAGATAGTTGTAAAACCAAACGTATCTTTAAATCATCGAGTAGAAGTTCAAAAAACGATCAATTCAATAAGTATTAACAGCATAATCCGTGAAAATGATGAAATTGAGTATGACATACTCATCACTACATACGCTGATGCAACAACCAATTGAATCTTTAGTGACCAACTCTGTCAAAATACATCTTGACAAGGTCCAAATTTCTCTCTATTCTGAATATATATTATCAATTTGAACAATTTCTTATGTTTAAAAACAAAAAAGGATTTACCCTTATAGAGCTTTTGGTCGTGATCGGAATACTTGCAGTATTACTTGCAATTACTTTGATTGCCGTCAATCCAGCTCAAAACCTTCAGGATGCAGATGATACCAAAAGACGCAGTGACGTTAATGCAATATTAAATGCAGTCAATCAATATATGGTTGATAATAATGGAGTAGTCACTGGACTTGGAGTGACCGGAACCGAAACTGCAATTA
>PCVM01000025.1:447-8731 GCA_002796045.1 Candidatus Roizmanbacteria bacterium CG11_big_fil_rev_8_21_14_0_20_36_8 | reverse complement strand
TTGCAGTTATAAGTTCCGGGTATTACTTCCAGCGGATTGTTTACACAAATTTTTTTCTGAAGATGTTTTGGTCCTTTGATCAAAACTGAGTAATTTGAGCCTCTAAGAATATTTGTATTGTTGGAAGTGCTGAGCCATGAGCCATCATTTTGCGAGGTGAAGGAAAGAGTTCGAGTATCTATTTTTTCCTTATTTTTTGAAAGAGTTACCTCAACATTGATCGGACTTGATTGCTTTGGAAGTTTTGAGATTCCTTGGAGTTTAATTCTGTAATCAATTTTCGTTGCAATGTCTCCAGTTGGAGTTGAGTAGTTGGGATTGAATTTCGGGAACCATTGAGCCAAATTGTAAAGTCAAATAAATCCGTCTTTCCATCGCCATTGAAATCTGCGGTTGGACCGCAATTACTTGCTGTAGCTTCCGTAGCAAGATATGCATATCGCCAGCAGATAAAATCAAATAAGTTGATGGATGTATCACAATTTGCGTTTCCTTGGGTAAAAAGTGGTTCAGATGCTTCACATTGAAATGCTGTTGGGAAGATGTTTACGGATGTATTCACAATATGTGATAATAAATCGTTAGTAGTAGTTGTCCCTATCACATTCGTATCAGATATATCGCCTTCTGTATGTACAAAAGTAATTTCAGTTTTTCTGGTTTCAGGCATTAAAATTGAACGAAATTCAATGCGTGCGAAAGTTGTTTTTTCCGTAATTTTTGGGGTGAAATGCTGTTGATTATAATCATAAGTGATTGCTCCAAACAAAATTGTTCCTTTCGTGTTTCCCTCACTTATGACACGCTCAGCGTCAAAAACTTCATTAGATGTTATTGGTACAAAAGATACTGTATCTGGATGTGTGTTTTGTATTGATAATAATTCGAGTATTTTGGGGTCAAATATGAGCTGAATGTCTATTGCCGCAACGGACGCACCTATCGGATCAATTGTGACATCGACAAAAAAATTCTCGCTCACTTTCACATCAACAGTTTCAGGTAAGAGAATTGAGACGTCAGTTTCATTACTTGATATGTCAGTAGGAAAAAGAAGAAAAACACATGAGATGAATAATAGGCTGATTGTGAATAATGATTTGTTCATATATTTTTTATTGCAAAGATTGAAGTGAAAAATCAAATCCATTCGCTTTTCCGTTGAAATCTAAGTCGGGATGATCTGTTCCATATAACAATCCATACGATTTTATATACTGATCCAGCACATACTGGTTTCCGGACTCAGGTTTTGAGCCGCAATATTCAGTTGGTATTCCAAGCTTATTGGCGCTGTTATTATCAGAGCAAAAAATTTCTTTTGTTTTCTCTTGCTCCTCGTCTGAAAATGTGTTCCAAATTGCACTACTATTTAGAAGAATACCACGACCTGCCAGATCTGAAAAACCAAATCTACAACAGGGCTCTCCCATATACCAATACTCTTTATTTTCTGTAACATATAGGATTCGTTGTTTAGCAATTTCTAGATCATTTTTTTGTTGTATGCTGTCAGTAAAATATCTACCAAGATGTGCGCTAACATTCCCTGCAATATATCCACGTATCGTATTTGTACTAACTGGCTAATTCTGATTGATAAGGTTTTGAAGGACTGGAGCAAAGTTCGTATATTCATAAATATAGAGGTAATCATCGATATATCCTCTCGCATACTCAACGATTGACAAATCTGATCGGTATCTTTGAAAGAAAATATCAGTTTGTGTGATTCTCCAGAATTGACTAATATTGATAGTATCAAGAAATTTATTTTCTGATCTCCGCGACCAAACATAATCGTTTTGTACGACAATTTCTTCAGCAAACTTAGAATCTAAATAATTGGCTGCAAAATAAGAAAAATTACCATTAAGCGGTGGAGGATTGCAATAGAATCCACATTCTGGTATAAGTCGATTATTTCCTTCACCTTCATTTTGTCCCCATGCTTGATCTAAAGAAACAGTTGACCAACTTCCCCATGTGTTGGTTGAGCAATTGTATGAACGTACCCAGACAATTCCATCTTTTTGAACGAGCTCTCGTGGTGAATCATTGAGAATATCATAATGGAGCGAATTGATTGAATCAGTTGGGGGGGCCGTTTGTACCCCATGCAACGGCTAGTATGAGGTGTTTAAATGGATGTTGATCTGGCCATGAAGACTCAGGCCATGCTGTTGCTAATGATGCACTTTGCCATGTTGGCGGAAAATCCATCATGGTTTGTGAAGTAGAGTCACGCCACCAAACAGTTGAATTATCAATGACAACTTCTCATTATAGTTTACATTTCGATTATTTATATACGTTACTATTATTGATTGAAAAAAAATGCCTATCCTGCATTTGATATCGCACTGTACAATACAGAATGATGAAGTTTCAGATTCAACGGAAAAGGAAAAAGATTTCAACAGGGATAATCACTACAAGTAATTCTTCAATTCAAACTCCTGAACTTGCAATAGTCGCGACAGACGGACAGCTTCGTTCTCTTCCCAACGATGTATTGAAGGATCTTCCCAGTCCGTATTTTATCGTCAACACGTATCATACATATACCAAAGAAATCATTCCAAAAATAGAAAAAGCAGGCGGAATACATTCCTTCATGCAGATCCCTGACAGATTTATCGCATCAGATAGTGGTGGATTTCAGGTATTTTCTCTCGGATTTGGGCGTGGATCTGGAATTGGGAAAATACTACCTACAGCATCTGATTCTTTAAGAATTAGCCATGACGACAACAAGAATTTTAATAAAATTACTGAAAATAGAGTTGAGTTTGAGTTTGATGGAAAGCCCAAAATTCTCAGTCCTGAAATTTCAATGGATCTGCAACACAAGATAGGCGCCAATATCATGATGGCGTTTGACGAGTGTACGTCGCCTTTAAACTCAAAAGAATATATCAAAAACTCCATGGAGCGCACGCACCGCTGGCTTGATCGATCGATAGAAGCTCATAAAGGTTTTGAAGAAAATCAAGCTTTGTTTGGGATTGTTCAGGGCGGAGAATACGAGGACTTGCGAAAAGAGTCAGCACGAGTCGTGGGCTCAAAAGATGTGCCTGGGTTTGGGATTGGTGGAAGCTTTGGGGACTTTCAGGAAGCCTTGGGGACGACTGTTGGATGGGTGACAAAGATTCTTCCTCCCGAAAAACCGCGCCATCTATTGGGAATTGGAAAAATCCGTGACGTTTTTGCAGCTGTTGAGCAGGGAGTAGATCTTTTTGACTGTGTGATCCCGACTCGTGAGGCGCGACATCGGATGCTCTATACCAAAAAAGGACGACTCTATTTGCGAAAGCTCAAACATTTGGACGAGCCAATTGAAAAGAACTGCGCGTGCCGTGCGTGCGTGGAGGGTGTTACCATGAGTCAACTCTGGACATGGTTTCTTGCGCATGATCTGCGAGCTTCGGCATATACAACTTTACATAACATCCAGTTCTATGCGGATATGATGCGCGAAATTCGTGAAAGTATTGAGATGGGAAAGTTTGAGGAGCTACGAGAGACCTATGGGAAGGTTTATTGAAAATTTTTTTAAGCTATAGTTTCTTAAGATTACTTACTCTCTCTTCAAGCTCCTCTTCAGCCTTCGTCAAATAACTTCCGATGCAGATTATATCAGGCTTAAATTTTTGCTCTGAAATTGTTGGAATTGTATCACTATTGACCCCACCATCGATGAGGATTTCATGCTTATAGTGGAACTCGCGAAGTTGTTGTATTTTTTGTAGCATATCAGGCAAAAAGGGTGATCCCTGAAATCCAGGTTCAACCGTCATGATCTGAATTGCCTTAATGCTATCTAGATCGTATTGTCTTGCTGAACTTAATATTTCTCGCTTAGGGCTGATATCAAGACCGATAGAAAAATCGTATTGTTCAGTTAGTTTTGAGATATCAACTTTCAGATCTGCATTGATTAATACCAAATTAATATTGGCATATTTTTGAAATTCCTTGATTTTTTCAAGTTCTTTTGAAAAATCTCGAACCATTAAATGAAAGTCAAAAACAGTTTCAGGCTTTATATCAATCAAATCTTTTTCAAGGAGTTCTATCAGCTCATCAATTTGCGTTGTCACATTGGGGACGAGCACTCCATCGGCGACATCGATCTGGATTCGATTGTAAAATGGTTGAAAGAGCTCAAGTTGATCCATGAGTTCGAATTTATCAAGGGTCAAGAGCGTTGGTACTATTTTCATATGTTGTTATTGTAGCATAGAGGGTGTCATCTGGGGTATAATACCGCATGAACAAGAAACAGATTATTCAGGAATTTTCTCAGTTCATATCCATTCCTTCAGTATCTGCAGATCCACAAAGAAAAAATGACATGTCCCAGTCCGTACAATTTTTGCAAAATAAACTGGAGACGATGGGTATTGAAATTCGACTTCTTCAATGTCCAACCAGAAGATCCGGTGAGAGAGTGGGATTTTGAACCATTTACCCTTACTTTGAAAGAAGGCAAGTTCTTCGGTCGAGGAGTTGCAGACAACAAAGGTCATATCATGCAAAACATCAGTGTCGTTGAGCAGTTAATCTTATCACAGAGCCTTAAAAATACTATTATATTTCTCATTGAAGGTGAAGAGGAAACGGAGAGCGAGCATTTTACAACGTATATTGAGGAGCTGAAAACAGAGCTTTCCTGTGTTGATGTATTTTTTATCACGGATGTAGAGATGTACAAAAAGAATATCCCGATGATCATCTATGCATTGCGTGGTCATATTTATTTTGAGATCGAACCTCACGTCGGGAATCATGATATCCACTCGGGAGTCTATGGAAACGCAGTGCTCGACCCAGCTCAGATCTTGGCCGATTTATTTGCTCAAATGAAGGACGTGAAGAGTGGCGAGGTACTCATTCCAGGATTTTATGATGACGTGCGTATGATCACTGACGAGGAGATGTTTTTTTCGGGGATTGAGATGCTGAAGAAGGTGTATGGAGGGGGATATTGAGGTTGAGACTTTCTATATGATATTCAGACTTGTTGAGTTATATTGAGCCTCAACTTCATGAATGTTCGAACTGAAAATTGTAAGAAGTTTATTTAGGTTCGGATAGTCTGTTGCTGGCAAATATACTATTTTCACGATACCTTTCCATACATTCCATAACTCTTGGGTGTACTGAGTTTTTTCATAATTTTTGATTGATCTTGGGAATGAATCTCTCTTTATGCTCTCAATTTCTTCGACAAGCGCCTTCTCTTGATCTGTAAATGCTCGTGATCGCAAAGCTTTTATAAAAAATGCTGAAAAATCTCTCACGCTCATAGGTTTGGCAGGGGTCTCCAAATTAAGATTTGCACTGCGACATGTCCTAGTTATGGCCTCTGATAGCGCATGAGAAATTTGTGGCTCTTTTTTAGCAAAAACATTCGTTATATCTTTAACAGAGGCGCTAGCCCCTCCATAAGACTGATCTCTTATTCTATCAGATACAGTACTGAAGGGGTCGTGGGCTGCGATAAATGTTGAGTTCGCAATGGATTTTCTCATAAAATTTGCATCTTCGCCCATATCTTTGCGAATACTCCATAATACAGATCCCTCACGGACAGCAGATTCATTAATTGCAAATCGAGTTACACTCGGGACAAATTTTGGAAATCTTTCTGACTGATTGGTGATCCCAAACTCTTTCACTAAATTGATAAGATCTCGAAGTCCATATGCTCCCCTTGAGATTTCAATATGAGAATAATTAGTATCTTTTTGAGGTGAATTTGGATCTTCAGCCATTCTCATCGGTGCCGCAATTATTTGTGACCCTGCTGTATTTTGAGTGATTGTCTGAATGTCGGAAAACATAGTGGGTGATATTTTTGCATCTGCATCATTTGCGAGATGCCACTGAGTATCTGCTCTCAACATCGGGTTTTCTTTGCGTGCAATCCCAAATCGTCTTATTGCAATTTCTTGTAATAGTCTTCTTCTTGCCCCTTGCCCATTAACGGGGTGAGATTTTCTTTTGTTTTCGTAGGCAATAAATGATCCATCAGTACAATCAACGGCTTGTACAGAAAGCCCTTTTTGATAGAGATTCCGTGCAGAATTGAACAAACGAACATAAAATGATCGAATCGATTCTTGTCTTTTGTCTAGTTGGGTTTTTGGAAGCCATTCAAATGCATCAATAATTCTCTCAGGAGAATCTTCGTCCAGTTTGCTTTGTGAAAATACTTGGAGTGCAGTCAGAAGCTGTAATGAGTGTACGTTTCCTTTTGTGGCATAAGGAAAATCATCTGAAAAAATTGGTCGTGAAGGATCATGTCTATTGTTGATATTACATAAAACCTCTACTTCCGAAGGGTCAATACCTGACTTGCTGATGCTTACAAAAACACTCATGAGATAGTCGGCTAAATTTCCACGCTGGTTTCCTTCTGTATCGGATTCGGGCATTTCGTTGTATGTGGGAATTTGCAGAGAATATTTCAAATTGTGTGACGGCTCAGGGAATTGAGATGATTTTTCTGCGACCAATTCTTCAAGAGAATATTCTCTCCGTTTCATCATTTCAGAAATATCACCCGCATCCATAAATGAAAATAATGCTTCAGAACCCGAGGCATTCTTGCTCAGCTTTCCTGAGAGTGCTGCCGAGAGTGTGATTGCTTGGTCAAGTTGGGAGATGATAATACTGTCTTCAAGTTCTGTTTCTCCACTAACGACTTGTTTGATTATTGTTTTAAGACGTTCTCCACTGAGAAATGTCCCAAAATACTTTTGAATTTCTGGCGGAAATATATTTGAAAAAACAGCATGAAGCCTCTCATGGATATAGTTAATGTTACTGCCATTTCTCTGTAAAGTGACAATAAAGAGCTTCAATACATCATTAGAACAAAAAGTTCTTTCATCATCGAGAGAAAAAAGAACACCCTCAAACACACTTAGTTGAGTATCAAAAAACGCTGGATAATTTTGTCGAATATACTCTGTCAGGTGGGGATTGTCTGCGGATAGGGGTTGATTCAAAGGTGTTTCTGCGGAATATTCGATACGAGCTTCATCGAGCTGTTTTCGTGCTCCAAAACAAAAAGCTTGGAGCAGTGGTTCGCGATACGCATCAATAGGTTCAGTATGTGGCAAGCCATCAAATCCTTGATCTACCATATGTTATTAATGAAATATGTTGTATATCGAAGAGATAAGTGATATTGGTACACTTCCTCCTTTTTACCTCATTATTATACACGTCTTTGAACAGTACAATTAATTTCAGATACTCAATGATGGACAAGATAACGAAATCTATGTTACGATTTGAGTATCGTATGAAACTATTTGCTATCAAAAATCTTCGTTTCAAACACCACTTCACTCTCCCTCAGGACAAGGCTTTACCTCTAAGCATAGCCGTGTTCGTTTTCATATCATTCTCGACCATCGTTACGCTTAATCAAGTTCAAAAGCGCCAAATTACAGAATCTCAAGCGCAGGCAAGCATAGATAATCAACCGGGTGGAGCGTGTGATTTATCGGTCAATAAAGGATGTGGAGGAGCGGGAGGATGTAGGCATTGGGAGTACTGCAACGAATCTTCTACCTGCATCGATACCACAAGTGGAGGGACACAACCTGCAAGCTCTAATGCCTGTGGAAATGCAGCATTTGCCCCAGCTCAATCTACCCCCGCACCGCACGTGACACAGGGGAGTAATCCGACTTCGGTTCCCGCGCAGACGCCAGCCACAGGATCGTGCGAAGACGTGAACTGGTATTGTTTGGGAGAATGTGCATCGCAGGAAGTGAGAAATTTTTTCGGAGGTAATGCCACACAGTGGAGAAAAGAGAAGGCAATAAACGAACGTCAACCTGGAGCTTGTGATAGAGTAGCAACTCAACCAACTCAATCTCCAAGCGCCCCGATTCAACATTCAGAAACACCATGTTACACGCGCTTCAATGGACAGGTAGCGACCTATCCAGCAGGATATTGTTCTCCGACCTCTGCAGGAAATCCGTATTTGTTTTGCAATAACACAGCTAGTGCAACTCCCAGTACGAGTAATAATAGTTTTATTGGATGGGTCTCAGATGATGAAACACATACGACGTGTATTGTTGAAACAAGCAGATGTATTGGAAATGGATTTGCTCCAAGTGGTGGATTTAATTGTTGCAGCGGAAAAACAGATGTAAGCGGAAAATGTACTTTCGAATCCCAGACCACAGTGCTGCCTACAAGCACTCTCATTCCTATTCAATCTACGATAACGGTAAATCCAACAGTTACCCCC
>PCVM01000025.1:0-404 GCA_002796045.1 Candidatus Roizmanbacteria bacterium CG11_big_fil_rev_8_21_14_0_20_36_8 | reverse complement strand
AAATACTCCGACTAGTGTCCCGACACAGACCGCAACTCCAATTCCTCCTACAAATAGCCCAGTCCCACCCACAAATAGCCCCATTCCAACATCTACTCTTGCTCCTTTACCGACGAGCACGCCATTTTATACCAGCACCCCAGCCCCTATCTCAACTTCAGTTCCGACTTCTCAGCCAACCCAGTTTTCGACAGAACCAGTACGAGGAATGATTGGTTTTGTAGATGGTGTTTACAGTGAGTTTAAAAGCACTCATACGGTGACATTTGTCCCAGTTGTGTACGGAGGAATATCAGACTATTTTGCTACAAATTATTCAAGCCTTCGGCAACTGTATCCGCAGCTCTATGATGAGTACGCTGATGAAAACAACCCAAATACACGGTGGATGGTGTCAAAAAACT
>PCVM01000011.1:7826-8589 GCA_002796045.1 Candidatus Roizmanbacteria bacterium CG11_big_fil_rev_8_21_14_0_20_36_8 | reverse complement strand
AATTATGGCATTGGTTATTTGTCGAAGCAAATAGAAGGTCCAGTATGCCCGCATCACCGGCTAAAATGCAAGATCACATGTATGGCGTGATGGTAAGAAAAATTTTGAATCCGTTTTTACAAGGTCCTGGCCAAAGAAATGAAGATGAAGTACAAGGAACGCTTGAACCAATGACACCATGGGAATGGCCTTTGGGTGCATTGGCGATTTTAAAAGATCATTCTAATAATGACCGTCCAGAAAGATGGATTGCAGGGTGGGATGCTCTTGGTTCCCGCTTTATGGGGAAAGTTGGAGGATCGTACTTGCCGGATGGTGATAAATTGTATTTTGTTGAATACGGTATGACTGATATTCCTGATCCAGTAAAAAGTTTCCCTTTTAGATAGAGCCCCAATCAAGATTCAACAATTCTTCTTCACCTGTAACGGAAAAATATCGATTCTAAATCAATTTGTGTACAGTGTATATCTGCCCTTTTTCCATTTTTTGACAACCACCCCAAGCTCAAAAACTCCTTTTCACCGGCAACGGGAAAATAATCTGAAAATCGGCATTTGCCTTCGATGTCCAGCGGTGAACCATATACCAATTCTTTCACAAATTGGTAGTCATCTTTGTTTCCCAGTTTATACATTTTTCCATCAATCTCAAGCTTTTTGGTATGACCAATTTGATCGTCTTTGATGCTGTTTATATCCATTATGTACAGGTCAGAATAGAATAGTTCCGCGTCCTGCATAATTATCAATAAAAACGAATC